>JBDSSP010000089.1:0-13031 GCA_039928735.1 Novosphingobium sp.
AGCGGTTTTCGATCATTCTGGATCATATCCGCACGAGCTGAAGTAGTTGGCGCATTCTGTGGGTTTGAAGATATCGACGAGTTTGCCGATCAGGTCCCACAGGCCGCTTACGGTTCGCTCTTCGGCCTTTCGCAGCATGGCTTTGAGTTTGGAAAATGCCTTTTCGATTGGATTGAAGTCGGGGCTGTAGGGTGGAAGGAAGCGCAAGGTTGCTCCTGCCGCTTCGATCAGTTCGCGCACAGAGGCGCGCTTGTGGCTCGACAGGTTGTCCATGACCACGACATCGCCGGGCCGCAAATCGGGCACGAGGACATGTGTGACATAGGCCTCGAACCAGTCGCCATTGATCGGGCCATCGAGCACCATCGGCGCGACCATGCCGGTCATCCGCAGACCGGCCACCAGCGTGGTGGTTTTGCGGTGGCCATGGGGCACGCCCATACGCAAGCGCTCGCCTTTGGCGCAGCGGCCATGGCTGCGGGTCATGTTGGTGGCGGTCCAGGTTTCATCGATGAACACGAGGCGTTCCGGGTCCAGATCGATCTGGCTGTCGAACCAGTCGTGCCGCTGCTTCAGGACGTCGGGGCGGTCCTGCTCGATTGCATGAGCAGTCTTTTTTTGCGCGTCATGCCGCGACGCACGAAGAAGCGGTGAAGTCCGGCCACAGAGACGATCAGGCCGATCTCGGCCAGGCCTGCGCGCAGCTCTTCAAGCGTGATGTCCTTGCGCCCCTCCCAAAGAGCGAGGATGTCCCCGCCGCGCTCTTCAACCCGGCGCGAGCGCATGTCACCCCCCCGTGGCTTGGGAGCAAAGCTGCCAGTCTCTCGCCATTGCGCTTGCCAGCGGATCGCCGTCGATGCTGCTACACCAAAGCGCGCCGCTGCACCGCGACAACTCATACCATCATCTACCGCCGCCAAAAGCCGAGCACGCAAATCCAACGATAAAAATTGAGCCATCCATGCCAGCCTCCTGCACCAGCACGGATTCTGAATCAGAAATTACGCCACAAAGGAATCCCTGCGCGATTCATAACGGTCGAAAACCGCTCTAAAGCCGGTAGCCTCCCGTCACCCAGGCTTTGGCCGCGACCCGGTTTGTGTCGACTCGCGGGTTGGCATCGGCCAGATCGCGTGTGGCGATCAGGACTTGCGGCTTGAGCGGTGTTTCGAAATCGAGACCGCAGATCTCGCCGTGCGTCCAGGCGACTGTGCAGAATGCCTCGAACGAACCCCATGACAGCACCGCGCTGGCTCCGCGCCGCAAGATGGCAGTCCTAAGCACGATCTTGCCACCCCGGAACGACAGGTCAGTCAAGGTCGCCGGCAGAGTTCCTTCGAGTGTGATCAGCCGCGCGGCCAGATGCACGCGCAGCCGGCTGTGGCGGCGGCGACCTACCGAAGCGTCTTCACAAGGGGCTGCAACTCTTGCCATAGCCGGGCATCGTAATGGCTTGCTGACCAAAACGCCGTTGCTGCTCGCCTAGGGGAAAGACCTTAGACAAAATGACATTGCCCCCCGGCGCGCTTGCCGCTAGGGCCCGCCCGCCATGCTTACCAATCTCCAGCAACAACCCGCTGACGCGCTGCTCGCGCTGATCAAGCTCCATAACCAGGATCCGCGCGCCGACAAGATCGACCTCGGCGTCGGCGTCTATCGCACCGGCCAAGGCGATACACCGGTGTTCGGCGCGATCAAGGAGGCCGAAAAGCGGCTGGTGGCGACGCAGGTTTCGAAGGCTTATCTCGGCCCGGAAGGTGACATGGCGTTCGTCGCTGCGCTGATGCCCTATGTGTTCGGCAAGGCCAATCCGGCCTTGGCCAAAATTCTTGGGGACGGCCGCATAGAAGGCATGCAGACCCCGGGCGGCACTGGCTCGCTGCGGCTGGCACTGGCGATGGTCCGCAAGGCGCAGATCGCCAAGGTCTGGATGGGCGTGCCAAGCTGGCCCAACCACGCGCAGATCTGCGCTGACCTCGGCCTCGCCATGCAGACCTTCGATCATGATACCGCCGACGGTTCAGCTAACATGGACGCGCTGCGCGCCGCCATTGCCGAAGCCAATGAGGGCGATTGCTTCCTGCTGCATGGCTGCTGCCACAATCCCACCGGGATCGATTATTCCAACGCGGAATGGGACGAAATCGCCGGACTGATCGCGGGTAAGAAGCTGCTGCCGCTGCTTGATCTTGCCTATCAGGGGCTGGGTGCGGGCATGGAGGAGGATGCTTACGGCGTGCGCCGGGTGCTTGCCGCCGTGCCCGAAGCGATCATCGCCTACAGCTGCGACAAGAATTTCGGGCTCTATCGCGATCGCACCGGCGCGCTCTATGTAATGATGGCAGAGGCTTCGCAGCTGCCGCTCGCCATGTCGAACGGCCATGCGCTGGCCCGCGCCAACTGGTCGCAGCCACCCGATCACGGCGCAGCAGCAGCTCGGATCGTGATGGAAGACCCCGCGCTCACCGCGCAGTGGCTCGATGAACTCGCCCAGATGCGCGACCGCATGCGCCAGGTTCGCGAGCAGCTCGCCGCGGCGGGCAAGGTCGGCGGAGTCGACCTGACCCCAATCGGCAAGCAGCACGGGCTGTTCTCGATCATCCCCTTCACGCCGGATCAGGTGCAGGCGATGCGGGCCAGGCATGGGATTTATTTTGCCGGATCAGGCCGGATCAACATTGCCGGGCTGACCATGGGGAATATTGAGCAGTTCATTGCTGCGGTGGCGGATGTGACGGGCTGAGGTTGTGCATGCATCCTTCGACAAGCTCAGGATGAGCGGGATGGGGGAGTAGTGGCTGAGTCCTATTAGTCAGCGCTATTGTTTTGACTTTTTGGCGAGCAATTCGTTGGAAACAAAGCGGCGGCGCAGGTTGACCAGATTTCCGTTTCGTCGAGTGAGTCGCTCATGCCGATCCAGCATGTCCTCAAAGATACTCATTTGGTTTACGAGTTCTCCGTCATCCGCAAATTCGCCTGCGGCCAACCCAATCACGCCCCCGGAAGTTGCCGCTGCGTAGCGAGCTATCGCGTCGCGGATAGCTTTCTTCCATCCGGCAATTGCTCCTTCCATCGCCTTGCGCAATTCACTGTGAACCCATCCCAGCGCTTCGATATATTCCCTTGTCATGGTCCCTACATCGAGGCGGTCAACGCCCTCAATCTCGGCGCGAACGGATGCTTTGAACTTCCTATCGTGCCGTACCTTGCCGAGATCGACATTTGCAGTCACCACATATCGAAGCCGATTCTTGCGTTCGTCGGCATCGGAAATCCAATCGGAATTCCAAGTCGAGCTGTGCAGTGGCACGCCCCGATGCTGCGCGTAATTGCGCATCGCATCCATGAAGCGATAACCAAAGTGATCGGCATGAGCCTTGTTGCGCAATTCATTGAATGTCGAAGAAAAGTCACAACTATTGAGTTGGCCTAGATGGTGCGGCGCATGGTCGATGTATGATCGGCAGGTCTGCAATGGGTTCGACAAACGCCTCGCAAATCCAAGGCGATGCTGATGAAAATCATGGTAAGAATTATGGCTCAATATCATCGAATTAGTAGCTGCCTTGAGCAACTCCATTTCAAATTCGATGTAATTCTGGATCAGGCTGTCCCACTCCTCCTCAATGTCCACGACAGGACCGAGCGAATGCCATGCCGCAGCGATTTCATCGTATTCCGATGCACTGATTTCGATTTTCAGGCCGGAGCCAATTACCGCTTTAAAGAGATAGTAAACCATAGGCCCCCTACCCCCGCAAACTCTGCATCCGCTGCAAATACCTTGCCAGCACGTCGATCTCCAAATTCACCCCATCGCCCGCCTTCAACGCCCCCAAAGTCGTCACCTCGGCGGTATGCGGGATGATGTTCAGCGCGAAATGACAGCTTCCATCGGCTTGGTCAGCCACTTCGTTGACCGTCAGCGAGACGCCATCAACCGTGATCGAGCCCTTGGCGGCCAGATAGGGCGCGAGTTCGCGGGCTACTGAAATGCCGATGCGTCGCGAATCACCTTCCGGATTGATGCCGATCACCTCGCCCACGCCATCAACGTGCCCGGTGACGATGTGCCCGCCCAGCTCGTCGCCCAGCCTAAGCGCCGGTTCAAGGTTGAGCCTGGCTCCCACCGCCCAGCGTCCCGGCACAGAGCACGACACTGTCTCGCCCGAAATATCGACCGCAAACCATGCGTCGCCCGCCACTCCGCCGCGATCCACCACCGTCAGGCAGACGCCCGAGCATGCAATCGATGCGCCGATGGCGATATGCGCCGGATCGAACGGACAGGCGATGACTGCGCGCAGATCGCCGAGCTGGCGGGCCTCGCGGATCGTGCCGATTGCGGTGACTATTCCGGTGAACATAGGTTGTGCTCGTAAACCTCCAATGTGTCGCTGCCAAGCTGGCGGCGGTCGCTCATTTGCCACTGGCCATGCGCTGCGCCCAGCGCGGCAAGGCCGAAATCGCCAATGCAGGGCAAGCCGCCGCCGATCAGAATCGGTGCGCGATAGACCAGAAGGCGGTCGACCAGCCCGGCCTTGAGGAACGCGGCTGCCGCCCCAGCCCCGCCTTCGACGAGGACATATTGCACGTCGGCCATCTCGCTTATCGCTTCGGGCGAAGCCAGCGCTTGCCAGCCTTCGGGCGCGAGACCCCGCGTCAGCACCCAGCGCTGCGGACTGCGTTGCTCGAGCCCAGGCAGCCGCACATTGAGCCGTGGTTGGTCTGCGCGAAGCGTGCCCCCGCCAACCACAATCGCGTCAACTTTCGCCCGCATCGCATGGCCATGCGCCCGCGCCGCCTCGCCAGTGATCCACTGGCTCTCGCCGCTACGCAGCGCAATGCAACCATCGAGCGACATGGCGAGCTTGAGCGTCACTTCGGGGCGGCCAAGGTGGCACTTGAGCAGATAGCCTGACAGGCTCGCCCGGGCCTCAGCCGAGGGCAGCATGCCCGCCGCAATCCCAGCGGCGCGGATGCGGGCGATCCCCTGCCCTGCGGTGCGCGGGTCGGGATCTTCGCAGCCGATCACCACCCGGGCCAGCCCGCTCGAGGCGACCAGATCGGCACAGGCCGGACCGCGCTGGCTGTTGTGGGCACAAGGCTCCAGCGTGACGTAGAGCGTCGCGCCTTGCGCCGCATTGCCCGCTGCTTCCAGCGCCACGGCCTCGGCATGCGGCCTTCCGCCGCTGCCGGTCCAGCCTCGCCCGACCACGCGGCCTTTGCTCACGATCACCGCCCCGACTGCCGGATTGGGCCGCGAGTGTGGCCGTGCACGCGCTGCCAGGCTGGCCGCAGCCGCGAGCCAGCGGGCATCATCGCTCATCCGGCTATTTGCCTATGGCTGCGTTGGCGCGCGCCGCTTCGGCTGCTTGGTCCGCCTTGGCCTTGGCTTCGATGGCATCGACATCCATGCCCGACATCCGCCCGATCTTGACGTAAATCTGCCGCACATTTTCCTCGCGCTTGGCCTGTTCGGCAGCAAGCTGATTCTGATAGCGCTGGTTGGCAACATTGGAAGCCATGATTTCGGCGTCACTGCGACCCGGCGCGAATGTGCTTATATAGGTCACCACGGGGCCTCTCGGCGGGCCGCGCACTTCCTCGTTGGCGAAGGTCCAGAAAATGCCGAGCGGCGGCAGCAGGGCCAGCCCCGCTATGCGCCAGCGGTTGCGACCCGCCGAGCGAAACACCCCGATGAAATCGCCGATGGCACCCGTTGGACTGACATCCCGCCACATGCCGCTGCGTTTGAATAAGCTCATGGCTCGCTAGATAGAACTTCGGGCAGCGCGATACCAGTGCTGCTTAACCGAACATACCATAGAGCCCGCGCCCCTCGCGCTTGATCCAGCGATTGGCCTCGGCGATGTCCTGCTCGAAGAGTTCACCCAGCAGCGCATGAAACCTGGCGCTGTGATCGAAGTGAACCAGATGCGCGACTTCATGCGCCACCACCGAGCGGCGCACGAAATCGGGGGCCATGACCAGTCGCCAGTTGATCCGCACCGCGCCCTTGGCCGAACATGAGCCCCAGCGGCGCCGGGCGTTCGAGAGCGCCAGTTTGGGCACTGGCAGGGCTGCCCGGGCGCAATAGTGGGCGAGATCGTCTGCCAGCAGGCGGCGCGCCTCCACGGTGAGCCAGCGGCGCAGGCGCGGGCCCAGCGTTTCGGCCGGGCCGCCCAGCACAATGGCAGTGTCAGTGAGCCTTACCCGGCGTGGCCCCGCCGGACTGTGCTCGATCGCCAGCCGCTTGCCGCGATAGGCCAGCGAGCCGCCACCGGACGGCGCGACCACCTGCGGCAGCGCGGCGACCTGTCGTTCCAGCCAATCGGCGCGGGCACGGGCGAAAGCCAGAGCCTCGGCGGTGCGGCCCCAGCGCGGCATGGTTACCCGCGCTTCGCTGCCATCGGGCGACAGGCGCAAGGTCAGCCGGCGGGCATTGGCGAGGCGGCGAATGACGACAGGCAGCGTGCGATCGGCCAGCTCGATTTGCGGAGTGTCGCGCGGATCGCGTTTTAGCCAGTCAAGCATCGTCCGCTGCGTCGCCTGCAAGCCCCAGCGTCCAGTTGGCCTCGCCGGTCAGGATATGCTGTTCGATCGGCCCGGCAAGGTCTTCCGAGATCACCCGGCCGCGCACCGACACCCCGGCCGCGTGCACGGCATCGCGGTCGCCGCAGATCAGATAGTGCCACTGTGGCAGCGGCTGGTTGGCTGCGCGCAGGCGATAGGCGCAAGTGGCGGGCAGCCATGCATACTGCGCGAGCTTGGCCGGCGTCAGGCGCAGGCAATCGGGCACATGCGCCATCCGCCCGCGATAATCCTTGCATTGCGCGGTTTTGGTATCGAGCAGACGGCACGAGACATTGGTGAAATGCACTTCGCCCGTATCCTCGTCCTCCAGCTTGTGAAGGCAGCACTGGCCGCAGCCATCGCACAGCGCCTCCCATTCAGCGCGGGAAATCTTGTCGAGCGGCTGCTCCCAGAAAGGTGTCACTTCACCCATTTCGCCAGTTCCGTTGCCACCGCTTCGGGGTTCTGATCGACCGGGAGCATGGCAATCGGCTCGCCCTTGCGGCCCATCAGGTAGGCTATGCGGCTGTGGTTCATCAGATAGCCGCCGCCGGTTTCCTTGCCCTTGGAATAATAGACCGCGAAGGCCTTGGCGGCGGCATCGACCTCGGCGGGAGTGCCGGTCAGGCCCAGTAATTGCGGCGAAAAAGCGCCCGCGAACTCGCCGACGACCGAAGGCGTATCGCGGGCCGGATCGATGGTGATGAAGATCGGCTGGATTTGGGACGCCAGCCTCGGCTGGGACTTGGCGAAACGATCAAAGCCCCGCATCAAGGTGGCTACGTCGGTTGGGCAGGCATCGGGGCAGAAGGCATAGCCGAAATAGACGACGCGGTATTTGCCCGCAAAATCACTCCAGCGCACTTGGCGCCCGGTCTTGTCGATCAGGGTGAACGGCCCGCCGATTGTCGCGCCGGACAGCGGCGGGCGCTCGGCTGGCGTCTGGCTTCCGCAGCCGGCGATTGTCAAGGCCAGCAAGAATGCGGCAAGTGTGCTCTGGCGAAGGGTCATGGCGGAGCGGTTCATGCTCTGCTAAACTGGCCTGCGCAAGAGGGGTGTCGGGCACAGCCTTGCCCGCAACAGGAGTTTACCGGGTGGCAAAGCGAGCAGGCGGGTTTTCAATGATTGCGCGAGCGATGATGGCGCTGCTGGCAGCAGCACTTATCGCGCCCGCGCCTGCCCAGGCGCAATTCTCGAAAAGCTACAAATTCCTTGAAGCCGTTCGCAAGAAGGACGGCGCGGTGGTCGAGGATGCGATCGGTGAGCCGGGCTCGCAAATCGTCAATACCCGCGATTCGACCAACGGCGAGACCGCCCTGCATATCGTCACGGCGCGCCGCGATCTGACCTGGATGAACTTCCTCATCGCCAAGGGCGCCAACGTCAATGTCCATGACGGACGCGGGGTAACCCCCCTTCAATTGGCCGTCACGCTCGGTTTTCCTGAAGGTGTCGACCTGCTGGTGAGCCAGCGCGCCCGAGTCGACGAGCCCAATTCGGAAGGCGAAACCCCGCTGATATCCGCGGTTCACCGCCGCGATACCGCCCTCATGCGGATACTGCTCAAGGCCGGAGCCAATCCCGACCGGTCAGACAATTCCGGTCGCTCGGCGCGCGATTATGCCCTGCTCAATGGCCCCAGCAATCCGTTGATCAGCGAGATCAACAACAATGCGAAGCCTGCGGGTCAGCGCAGCGGGCCGCAGCGCTCCTATGGGCCCACACTTTGACCGCGATGATACCAAATCCTGACCTGACGCTCGATGAAATGCGCTTGCTGCTGGCGCCGTCGATTGCCGATGCAGCGGTGTTCGATGGCTGGAGCGCGGCTGCGGTTAGAACGGCGGCGGAGCAGCACGGCATCGATCCTGCCGTTGCGGCGCTGGCCTTTGCCGATGGGCCGATGGCGATCATCGCCGCCTGGATCGCCACCATCGACGCCGAGATGGAGCAGGCGTTCGCCGGGGATATCCTGTCGAACCTGCCAATCCGCGAGCGCATTCGCCGGCTGGTGACCTTTCGCCTAGACAAGCTGATCGGCCGCGAGGAAGCGCTTACCCGCGCCCTGTCGATCATGGCAATGCCGCAGAATGCCGCGAAGGCTCTGCGGCTTGGCTGGGCCAGCGCCGATGCCATGTGGTATCTCGCCGGCGACAAGGCGACCGACTATAACCACTACACCAAGCGCACAATTCTGGCTGGCATCTATGCGGCAACGCTGGCGGTCTTTGCCCATGACAAGAGCGACGGAAAGGCCGACACCCACGCCTTCCTCGGCCGCCGGATTGACGGCGTGATGCGCTTCGAGAAGGCCAAGGCCCAGTTGCTGCGACCGCGCGACGAGCACTTCAGCATGACCCGGCTGATCGGGCGGTTGCGCTATCCGGCGACCTAGCTGACTACCCTGCCGCCATTCACGCCCAGCGTCTGCCCGGTCACATAGCTCGCGCCGTCCGAGCACAGATACGAACAGCCGTGCGCGATGTCCGCCACTTCGCCCAGGCGGCGCACCGGAATGCTGGAAAGCAGCACTTCGGTCGGGATCTGGAACCTGTCGCGGTTGGCCTCGGACATGATCGTGCCCATCACCGAGCCCGGCGGTATATTGTTCACGGTGATCCCATAAGGCCCGAATTCCTGCGCCATCGAGCGAGTCATCGTTACCACGGCGCCTTTCGACGCGCTGTAAGCAACCATGCCGATCGCCCCGGTCTGCGCCGAGGAGGAGGAGATATTGACGATGCGGCCCCAGTGCGCCGCCTTCATGTCCTCGATTACGGCCTGCACCATCAGCATCGGCCCGCGCACATTGACGGCGAAAACGAAATCCCAGCGTTCATCGTCAATGTCTTCGAACTTCGTGAAATCAGTGACCCCGGCGTTGTTGACCAGCACGGTGACCGGCCCGAGCTCGCCACGAAGCTTGGCGACGGCGGCGAAGACCTGCGCGCGGTTCGAGACATCGGCGCCCAGCGCCATGGCGATCCCGCCGGTCGCCTTGATCGCCGCGACGGTATCGGCGCAGCGCGTATCGTCGAGATCGAGCACGCCCACGGCCATGCCGTCCTGCGCCAGGCGCTTGGCGCAGGCTGCGCCGATGCCGGCCGCCGCGCCGGTGACCAATGCTGTTTTGACTGACATGATGCGCTCTCCCAAAGCTCAGGTGTTGGCGGCACCGTTAGCGAGAATATTGCCGCCGGTAACCCAGCTTGCGTCCGGCGACGCGAGAAAGGCGACGACACTCGCGATTTCGCCAGCCTGTCCGATACGTTTGAACGGCGATGAATTGGAGAAGAATTCGACATATTCGGGCGATCCGTCGATCATCCCCGGGCTGGTCGCGCCGGGGATGACGGTGTTGACAGTGATCCCGCGCGCACCCAGCTCGCGCGCCCAGCTTTCAGTAAAGCTCTCGACTGCCTTCTTGGCTGCCGAATAGAGCCCGGCCCCGGCCAGCGGATACTTGGCCACCGAAGAGCTGAAATTGATGATCCGGCCGTTGTCCCGCAGCCGGCTCGCTGCTTCGCTGGCGATATAGAGCGGCCCCAACATGTTGATACCGACGATGGCCTCGACATCCTCGTCCTTAAGGTCTGCCAGCGCCCCGCCGGCACTGACGCCCGAATTGTTGACGACGATATCGAGATGGCCGGGATGCTGATCGATCTGGGCAAACATCGCTTTCACTTCGCCGCGCTTGGCGATGTCGGCCTGATAGGCGACGGCCTCACCGCCTTGCGCCTTGATCAGCGCGACCACTTCGTCCGCCCCGGCCTTGCTGTGCGCATAGTGCGCGATGATGCTTGCGCCATCTTGCGCCAGCCGCATGGCAATCTCGCGCCCGATCCCGCGCCCCGCGCCAGTGACGAGCGCGACTTTACCGGCCAGTAGCTTATCGGCCATCACGCTTCGCCCTGCACGAATTCCATGAACTCATTATAGGCCTGCTGGCTGCCAGCGCAGGTGATCTTGTCGTCGCCGCCTTCACCTTCTGCAAACCGGCGGATGGTCTTCTCAATGCGCGGGCTGTCCCAGCCGCATTCGCATTTGCCATCCCAATGCATGGTCACTTCGTCGCCCGAAGTGAAGCCGCCCCAGTATGACAGCGGCACCAGATCGACCAGGACGAGCCGCCCGGTCGTCACGCCTTCGCGCGGCAGTGCTTCGCCTTCCTTGCCCATCAGCAGCGGCACCGAATAAGGCGGCAGGTGGAAATAGCCTGCATCGCACAAAGGCCCGTTGCCGATGCATTCGGAAAAGCCATACTGGTTGCTGAACTTCTCGATCCCGAAAAAGTCCTTGATCTGCTGTTCCCAATCGTCGGGCGCGTCCTTGTAACCCTTCATGCCGCCGCCGCCGGTCAGGACCGTGCCGGGGGCGAACTCGCACTCCAGCCCGCGATCTTTCGCCGCCTTTACCACCCGGTATAGGTCCGCAAAAGTCCCGCCGATCTTGACCCGCTGGCCCTTGAACTGCTCGATCAGTTTGATGAACCACACTTCCATGTCCGCCTCGCGGTTGCGGCCCTGGACGAGCATTTGCTGGCGTTGTTCGAGCAGCGCTGGATTGAGACCCAATGCAGCGACTTCGCCTTTGTCTTCGGCGGATTGCAGGCGGCCCGAAAGCGCCATCAGATCGGCCGGAATGTGCGAATTGTAGAGGGTGAAATAGTTCTCCTCGCCGCCAGCCATCTCGACGTTGAACAGCGTCATCATCTTGAGCATGGTCTGATACCCGCCGCGATAGCCGGGCATGAAAGTAGGCAGTTTGGTTTCCCACGCATTCACCCCGGTGCCGGCCTGGTTGACGTTGAAGAAGTGGAACTTCCACGGACCGAGTTCGTCCTTGCTGCGCGGCACGAACGAGAGCTTGCCGGTGGTGCCCGAGCTGTAGGTCACCAGCATGCCGAATGCTTCGAGGCGCCCCAGCCATTCCTCGATGGTGGTGAGGCCAGACAGGTCGATCTGCGTCAGGTCGTGCACGGTCAGCTTGTCGAGCCAGGTGGTGAGCTTGGAGAAATCGCGGTTCTCGATGATTTGGATCGGATAGTTTTTAAGCACCCGGTGATCAAAGCAGACAGGAAGGATGTCCTCGATCTTGTCGATTGTATCCACTCCCTGCCGGTCAGCCAGCTTCTTGAGCGCCGGAATCTTGTCGCGCAACCGGCGGAACATGATCTGAGTGGCTTCAAGCTGGAGCTTTTCCCGCACCTCGCGCGGGATCGACATCAGCTCGTCCCAGCTGCGGTAACACCAGGCAGCGGGATTGTCGGAAAGCAGGGAAATGGCCATCGGTGATCCTCTCGCAAAGTTTTGCTGATCACTTTGTTAGCATCGCCTGCTCGGTCGGTCAAACGCTTCCGCAGATGCGATCCACAAACATCGCCACTTCCTCGAACGTCTCCGCCGCGCCCGGCATTTCCAGGCTGCGCACCACCGCGACATGCTCCATGCCATCGATCGCGCTGAGGCGGCTGTCCACTCCTGCGGCCTTGAGCTTGGCGTGGAACAACACGGAGTCATCTGCGAGCACTTCGCCGGTGCCGACGCTGATCAGGCTGGGCGGGTATGCCCCGATATCGGCCAGCAGCGGCGATGCCAGCGGGTGTGTGGGATCGAAGCCCTGCAGATAGAGCTCGGCGGCAAGGCTGGCCGATTCGATCGAGAACATCGGATCGGTTGCGGCATTGGTGACATAAGACGCCGCATTGACCCTGAGATCCAGCCAAGGTGAAAGCATCACCAGTCCGTCGATCCTTGGGCCCTTGGCAGCGCAGAGCAAGCCCAGGCTCGCCGCCAGCCCGCCGCCGGCGCTGTCGCCACCGACAATCAGCGGCGCATCGCCGACTTCAGCCCGCAAGGCCTTGAGGCATTCCAGCGCATCGATCAGCCCGGCCGGAAACGGACCTTCCGGCGCCAGCCTGTATTGCGGCACCACTACTTCGATCCCGCAGCGCAAGGCCAGTGCCTCCGCATACAGGCTTTCGAATTCCGGACGACCAATCCGGAAGCCGCCGCCGTGGAGCTGGAGCAGAAAGCCCCTGTGCACGCCGTCAGGCTTGAAGCGCAAGCAACGCCGCCCGGCCAGGGTGGTCTCAAGCGGCGGCTGCGCTGTCTTCCAGGCGCCGGCATCGAC
Source organism: Novosphingobium sp. (assembly GCA_039928735.1). GTDB lineage: Bacteria > Pseudomonadota > Alphaproteobacteria > Sphingomonadales > Sphingomonadaceae > Novosphingobium. Next base: position 12,712 of record JBDSSP010000089.1, read on the forward strand.
TGCCGCCTGCATCTGGTCGCGTCGTGCGGCGAGATCAGGGTCCGCCGCGCGACCGCGACGTTCGGGGGGGAGCGCTATGGTCATGCGATGTCCTTTTCTCCTCCCGCGGACGGGATGCGGATTACTCGGCCGCCACCTGCATCGCAATCGAGCTTTCCAGGCCCTTGGCGGTCCTGTCCGCCCCCATCGCCTTGAGTTCGGGAATCACATAGTCTCCCAGCAGGCTGATGCTTTCAAGCACAGCCGACTGCGGCAAATATCCGAAGTTGGTGTAGCACAGCACCTGATCGACATCGGCGTCCTCGTATTTGAGGAACTTC
>JBDSSP010000090.1:0-2659 GCA_039928735.1 Novosphingobium sp.
CCGGCCGCGAGTGAGGGGTATCAGCTCATCCTTTTCGGCAAGAGCCGGCAGACACAGCTCATGCCATTCTTCGCGCTTCTTGAGGATGCCGACGAGATCGGCCTCATGCAGCCGCTGCATCACGACGATGATCGAGCCGGTCAGCTGGTTGTTAAGGCGCTGCGAGAGTGTGCCATCGAACCAGTCGCGGACATGGTCGCGGGCCAGTGCCGACATGGCCTCCTGCGCTTTCATCGGATCATCGACGATGATGATGTCGGCCCCAAAGCCAGTGGTTGCGCCGTCAACCGAAGTGGCCATCCGCCCGCCGCCCGCACTTGTCCTCAGGTTGTCGATGGCGCGGCTGGTGAGAACCATGCTCGGGAAAGCCCGGCGGTACCACCGGCTCTGCATGATCGTGAGACAGTCGTGGGCGTAGTCTTCTGCCAGGTCCTTGCCATAGGTCACGCACAGGAAGGACAGGGCAGGGCGGTGCCCCAGCATCCATGCAACCCATGCTATCGACACTGTCCTCGATTTGAGATGACGCGGCGGCATGGTCACCAGCAGGCGGCGATTGTCGCCGGCCTGCACCCGGTCCAGCTGATGGATGATCGCATCGATATGCCAGTTGTGGCTGTACTGCTCCTTGCCGCCGAGCTCGTTGAAGGCAAACCGCAGGAAGAATGCAAAATCGAGCCGCAGCAGCGCCGGGATCGCGTCGTCTTCATCAACTTCCATCGGACGGCTCCTCGGCTGGCGGATCGCCCAGTAGGCCGGGATCAAGACCCAGCTCGTCCGAGCGCTCGCGCAGGAATGTCATCAGGATCTCCCGGTCATTTTGGGTATGGTAGCGCGCCGCAGTCTCGAGCTTTTCGGCGATGCGCTGGCGCCGCCTGTCGACCAGTTCAATCGCCCGGTTGTCGCCCACCATGGCAGCGTTCGAGATCAGCTTGAGATCGATCGCGTGTCCCTTGGTGACCTTGCGGGTCTTGCCGCCCTCGCGCACGGTGATTCTGCGACCCAGTTCCCTTGCAAATTCGGTGTCAGCGTTCTGCACTCCCTTGGCGCGTTTGCCGCGCTTGCGGCCATCGCCGGGGCGGAACTTTCCGCCTTCGGGCGGACGGTTCCGCCCGGTCTCGTAGCTGCCATCGCCGCGGGTGTTGCCGGGTTTGTAGGCCGCGCCATCCTTGCGGTAGCCGGTTGCGGGCGGCGAAGCGGCGGCATCCCTGCCTTCGCCTTCGCTGCTGGTGTTGTCGTCAGCCATGACGCGCCTCCTCAGCCTCGCGCCGCTGGGCGGCGACTTGCGAGAACGGAGTGACGCCGTTCAGCAGCGGCGCGCAGTGGCAGGCCTCGCTCGCACGGCGCAGGATGACATCGGCATATTTGGGATCGAGTTCGATCCCGTAGCCGCGGCGGCTGGTCATTTCGGCTGCAACCAAAGCAGTCCCCGAGCCGCAGAACGGGTCGAGGACAATGCCGCCGTGGTGCGAGCAGTCCATGATCGCATCGGCAAACATCTTTTTGGGCTTGACCGTGGGATGGTCGGCGAGATCCTGCAGACGTTCCTCGCTGAACGTATTGGCGCCGGGATATTGCCACACGTTGCTGCGGTGCCGGCCACTCAGGCCGATGTTGTTGATGTGGCGGCCCCGGCTGACCTTGAAGGCGTAGCACAGTTCGTGGGCCGACCTGAAAAATGAGCCCATCCCAGGGTCCTTGACCCATACGATCATGTTCTTGAGCTCTTCGAACACCCCTTGCGCCGCATCGAGCATGTGCGGCGCGCCGCGCCAGTCCATGAACACGAAGGCGATCGCGCCGGCCACGCAGTTCCTCGCCATGGCTTTGAATGCCGGGCGCAGCAGCGTCTGGCCAAATTCCGGAAGCGATTGCTCGCCCGACCCCATCACGAAATTGTCGTGACAGATCTTGCCAAGGCCGGAGACGTTGTTTGAAATCGCGCAGCCATAGGGCGGATCCGTCAGGATGAGCTGGGCAAGCTCGCCGGCGAGCAGCCGGTCGTAGATCGCAGGATCGCGCGCATCGCCGACGATGAGGCGGTGGGTGCCGATGTGCCACAGGTCGCCGACCCGGCAAACCGGGATCGTCTTCTTGCCAGGAAGGCCGACCATATCGTCTTCGGGCTCATCGTCGCCGATCGAGATCATCATGTCGATCTCGAGCGTGTCGAAGCCGGTCAGCTCGACCTCATAGCCAAGCTCGATCAGGCCCCTGAGTTCGGCGCGGAGCAGGCCCTTGCTCCATGAGCTTTCAGCTGCAATCCGGTTATCGGCGATGATGTAGGCGCGGCGGTCGGCCTCGCTCATCTCGCCCAGCGAGATCACCGGCACCTCGACTTCGCCCAGCTGGCGCGCTGCCTCGAGCCTGCCATGTCCGCAGATCAGGTTGTTGTCGGCGTCTATAATAAGCGAATTTGTCCAGCCAAACTGCCTGAGGCTGCGCTGGATTTTCCTGATCTGGGTCTGCGAATGAAACCGCGGATTGTCGGCGTAGGGGATCAGCTCGTCGATCCGCCGATAAGGGACGGCAAGCCGGGGCTTTGAACTAAGGGGGGTGCTGATTTTACTGGACATAATTCCACCATGAAAAAATTGAACAAACACAATTTTTCCGTGGTGGAAGTGCTCTGCCTTGGCTGAGCTCGTTCTGATTATGT
>JBDSSP010000091.1:0-7926 GCA_039928735.1 Novosphingobium sp.
CGCACGATGGCCCGGCCTTTAGAGAATTGCTTGCTCACGCCAGGCTTGGCACCATTCAAAAACTAACCATCTCGCCACACCCGAAGCAATTTCCCGTCGGTAGACGGTTCGGCCAGCAGGGCTTCGCCACCCGGCCCGACAAGCGGTTCACGTGCGAAAATCGCGCCGTTGCTGACCAGATGATCGATGACCCGCGCGGCAAGCTTCACGGTATCCGCTGCAGACTCGCCGCGCCGTGATTCAATTCGCAGTTCCTGGCCCACGAAGAAGGACAGGCCGTCGCTCTCAACGCCGCCATCCTGGGTCCGCTCGATCCCGGTCAGGCCGAGCGCCGGGAAAGCGCCGCCCGCACACCAGCCGTCGATGACCCGGGAAAAATACTGCGGATCCATCCAGCTTCCTGCCGGTTCCCAGCAAACGGCCAAAGCCTCAAGCTCGATCGCCAGCGCACTGGCGACGCAGGCCATGGTCCGAACCACCGGCAGCATTGCACCTGCTCCCGCCAGATGCGGCCCCGGCGAGAGGGCTATGGCTTCGGACCGGATGTTGCCGGTATCGCGCGGGAGACCGAAAAAGTGTCTGGCATCGGGCGCCGCCAGCGGCGGCCCCGGTTCGAGTCCAGCCAGATCGAAGGTCATTCCGCTGGCCAGCACTTCCACCCAGCCCTCGGCGCGGCCGCGCTGGCTGCTGATGCGCGAGACGATCCGCTTTTGCCCTGACGGCTTGTACGGTTCGTGGGGGCGCAATTCACGGACGCGCAGTTCCGGAAGGCGAGTCTCGTGGCCCGGCCTGGGTCGCTCAAGGGCGTGTTCGATGGCTTCGGCAGACGGACGAGCGCCTGCCGCGAATAGCAGCGTGAGGCCAGCCTCGGCCTGGGCAGAATCCCAATTTACGTCGCTGGCTATTTGATCAGTCCCCCAACCCCATACACCGGGTTTCTGGCACCATTGAGGGTCGCACGTCGAGTCCTTGCGCAACAGACTGCCCCAGATTGGTTCAGATCGGTCAAAAAATGCCCAAATTCAGGCCTTCGCCAAGTGCCGCACCAAGTTCCCTGCACTCAGCAAGTTGCTCGGGCCCAATGGTTTTCTGTTCCAGAATCGCTTCCGGAGTTTGCGCCCCGAGATTGACGATCAACCCCGAGGCAACCCTGCGCAAGCGCCAGCCGGTGACAATACGATCGATCTGGGCCTCGGCGCCGTGGCCGTCAGACCCCGCAGCGATGGCCGTGGCATAGGGTCGGCCCTCGATACGCCCCAGCAACGGATAATAGCAGCGATCGAAGAACTCCTTCATCGCCCCGCTCATTGTCGCCAGATTTTCCGGGCAGACGAACAAATAGCCTGCCTTTCGCAGCATCGCGTCTGGACAGGCCTCGTCAGCGGCGAAAAGGCGGGCCGCCTCGCCCGCACCAGCCAGTGCTGCTTCGGCCATGGCTCGCGCGGCGCCGGTGCGGCTGTGCCAGACGATTGCCAATCCCGCAGCGGCTGATTCTGGTGCAGGCAAAGGTTGGCGACCTCGATCAGCAGCTGCCGTCAGCAGCCATTGCCTGAACCGAGCGCCCCGCCGAGCAATCCGCCCAGCCCGCGCCTGGGCTTGCACTGCTGCTGCGGACGGCCCTGCGGCGGAGAATCGTCCCGATCGTCCATCCCTTCGCCCTGCCCCAAGGACATGCCCTGCATTTCCATCCAGTTGGTCGACGACTTGTGACGGATGCGCGCTGTCCATTCGAGATTCCATGCCGCCTTGAGATTGGCCGGACGGGGCGGGTAGGCAAATTCCTCCATTGGACCATAGGCAGTGAGCGTGCCCATGCGGAAATCGGGTGCATCGCGCTTAACTTCTGCCGGGATCGTGCAACTCGTTGTGGTTGGCGCCAGGACCGTGCGATCTCGCACCAGCCCGGCAACCTGCGCCGGGGTCAGCCAATCAGTCAGGCCGCCGCCAAACTGCCGCGAGGCACTGCTGGACCACATCACCATGTCGCCCATCTGGCCGCCCGGTCCCTGCTTGCCGCCAAACACAGTGGCAAGATAGCCGGTCGCGTCGGGAATTGCTGTCCAGTTGAGCAAAGTCGCACCGCTTGGCTGCGCAGTGTTGCGAACACTGAGCGCGGCCATGAAATCCTTGCTCAGGGTGAAATTCATTTCGGGCGAATAGTTGCCTGCCACCCGGTGCGCGCCGGGCAGCGACGTGTTGGGCTTGGCATATTTGCCATCTTCGGCCGGCCAGCGTCCAAAGGTGCGGCTGTTCTGCAGCGTCGGGCCCCAGTCGCGGATAATCGTGGAACTGAACATGCCCGGCGGCATCTGACCTGCCGCAAGCTTGGCGAAATCGATCACTACCGGCTGACCGGCGGGCGCGTGTTCGCCGCAGCCCCAGTAAATCAGCATCCTGCCGCGCGGCCGCTCGGTGGGCATATCCGTTGGCACGCGTTCCTCACGCGGTGTGACCAAAGCCACCGACCGGCCGAGATTGGCACTGGGCGGCATGAAGTGGTCTGCCTTGGGGGCGCCGGGAGTTGCCGCGTTCGACGAGCCAAGCCGCAGGTAAAGCTCATGCTGAACCTGATTGCTGCGCCCGCCGCCCATCATCATAGCCATCGGGTTCATTCCGCCCGCGCCCATGCCGTTCCCCATGCCGTTCAAAGTGCCGGCTCGCATATCATACCGGGCAATCGGCCCACTGGCGGGGCGCTGCTGCGCGAGAAGCGGGATTGCCGCCAGAACAGCCGTCCCTACAGCAGCCAAAATAATTATCTTGCGACGCAAATCCATGGCCGAATCCCCATTCTATCCGATGCTTGGGATAGGGAACGCCTGTTGCGAAAAATTGTCAATTTCCGACATTGTTGCGCCCGGGTTGCACCGGGCTTTGCGCTTGTGCGCCAATAGGCTAGCGACGCGGCATGACAACACGCGCGGCCACCGTTCTGGGCATAGAGTCCTCGCTGGGTGGCAAGGCGTGGCGCTGGCGCGGCGGCAACATGGACCTGCTGACCGGCGCCAGCTCGTCAAGCGGCATGGCAGGTCTCGACGTCGACATCGTCACGCAGTTGCTGCTGGCGCGGGGCGTGGCGCCTGGCGATGTCGAACGCCAGCGCAGTCCTTCGCTGCGGGCTTTCCTGCCCGACCCCTCGATCTTTCGCGACATGGACGTGGCTGCCGCAAGGCTTGCCTCGGCTGTGCTCGCGCGGGAGACCGTGACCATCTACGGCGATTACGATGTCGATGGAGCGACGAGCGCGGCTCTGCTGGTCCGTCTGCTGCGCGATCTGGGCTGTGCCCCGCACTATTACATCCCCGACCGGCTGCTCGAAGGCTATGGCCCTTCCGCCGAAGCGCTGGTGCGGCTCGGCAGCGCAGGCTCCAGCCTGATCGTCACAGTAGACTGCGGCGCTATGGCGCACGAGGCGCTTAATGCGGCGCACGAAGCCGGTGTCGACGTGGTTGTCGTTGACCACCATAAATGTTCTCTGGATCTTCCAATTACAACCGCATTGGTTAATCCAAATCGCCTTGACGAATGCGAAGAAGCCGCAGCTCACGGCCATCTTGCGGCGGTCGGAATGGCATTTTTGCTCGCCGTTGCGACACTGCGTACACTGCGCCAAAACGGATATTTCAAAAATGCTCCCGAACCCAATCTGCTATCTCTGCTCGATCTTGTGGCGCTCGGAACGGTCGCCGATGTTGCTGCGCTGCATGGCCTCAACCGCGCGATGGTGGCGCAGGGCCTGAAGGTCATGGCGCGGCGCGAGAATGTTGGCATGGCGGCGCTGATCGACGCCTCGCGGCTCAGCCGCGCGCCCAGTTGCAGCGACCTCGGCTTCGCGCTCGGCCCGCGCATCAATGCTGGTGGCCGGGTTGGCGAATCGACGCTCGGGGTGCGGCTGCTGACCACCGAGGACCCCGAAGAAGCGCGGCAGATCGCCGAACAGCTCTCGCGCCTTAACGAAGAGCGGCGCGGCATCGAAGCCGTGGTGCAGGAAGAAGCCGAGGCGCAGATCGCGGGTCAGCACAACCGCGCCGTGCTGGTGCTCGCCGGGTGCGGCTGGCATCCGGGCGTGATCGGCATCGTGGCGGGGCGGATCAAGGAAAAGGCGGGCAAACCGGCGCTGGTCATCGCGCTGGACGCGGATGAGAGCGGCAATGGCAAAGGCTCGGGCCGCTCTATTACGGGCGTCGATCTGGGCGCCGCGATCATCGCGGCCAAGGAAGCTGGACTGCTGCTGGCAGGCGGCGGGCATGCGATGGCGGCGGGGCTGACCATTGCGCCGGGCAAGGCCGAAGCGCTTGCCGACTGGCTTGATGCCCGGCTCGGCGCAGCAGTAACCGCAGCCAGTGCCAGCCAGTCGCTCAAGCTGGACCTCGCGTTGGCCCCCGGCGGTCTCACGCCGGAACTCGTCATGCTGATGGAGAGCGCTGGCCCCTTCGGCAACGGCTGGCCCGGCCCAAAGATTTGCGTCGGCCCGGTGCGGCTGGTCAAGGCGGATATTGTCGGTGCTGACCACCTTCGCCTGATCGTGCGCGGCGACGATGGCGCCAGCTTCAAGGCCATTGCCTTCCGCGCTGCCAACAGCGACATGGGCCAGGCGTTGCTCCACGGTGCGCAGGGGCGCAAACTGTGGCTGGCAGGCCGCCCGAAGATCGATGACTGGTCAAGCCGGGCCTCGGCGGAACTGCACCTGGAGGATGCCGCCTGGGCGGATTGAAGGGAAGGCAATGCTAAGCCATGTCACGCTGGGAACCGCCGATTGGCCCAAGGCCCGTCCATTCTGGATCGCCATCATGGAAGTGCTCGGCCACCCGATCCTGTTTGAGCGCGAAACGGGAATGGCCTTCGGCCCGCCAACTGGCATCAAGACCTTCATCGGCCCAGCGTTTGATGGCAATCCGCCGAGTCCCGGAAACGGCGTTCACATGGCCTATCTTGCGAAAGACCGCGCCACGGTCGACGCGTTCTATGCCGCTGCGCTCGCACATGGCGGCACCGATGAGGGTCCGCCCGGCCTGCGCCCCCACTACCACGCCAATTATTATGGCGCCTATGTCCGCGATCCGGACGGCAACAAGCTTCAGGCGGTGTGCCACTCACGCACAGTTTAGTCAGCCCTTGACCCCTTCCCCGCCCTTGCCTAAAGGCCCGGCCCTACAGCCAGCGGCGTCAGCCGGTATGGCCCCATCGTCTAGCGGTTAGGACGCGGCCCTTTCACGGCTGAAACACGGGTTCGATTCCCGTTGGGGTCACCATTCTTTGCAAGCCCCCAAGGGCGGGCTATGATGGGCAAGCCAGGCGCAATTGGCCCCTTCGTCTAGCGGTTAGGACGCGGCCCTCTCACGGCTGAAACACGGGTTCGATTCCCGTAGGGGTCACCAGACGGCAACCAGCCATCGTGGGGGCCAGAATGAACCGCTGCCGATGACCCGCTTTGCCCTCACTCTCGAATTCGACGGAACTCCCTTCCTGGGGCTGCAACGCCAGTCGCAAGGGGCCACGGTGCAGCAATCTGTCGAAGATGCGCTGCTGGCCATTACCGGCGAAAAATGCGTCATGCACGCTGCCGGGCGCACTGACGCCGGAGTGCATGCGCTAGCCATGCGCGCGCATGTCGATGTGGCGAAGGACATTGCGCCGTTCCGCCTGATGGAAGCGCTCAATGCCCACCTGCGCCCGGCACCGATTGCGGTGACCGCCTGCGAGATCGTCGCCGACGACTGGCATGCCCGCTATTCCTGCGCTAGCCGCTCCTACCGCTACCGGATCATCAACCGCCGCGCCCCGCTGACGATCGAGCTGGACCGCGCCTGGCATGTGCGCCACCCGCTCGACGTCGAGGCCATGCACCGCGCGGCGCAGCTGCTGGTCGGGCGGCACGATTTCACCACCTTCCGCTCGGTGCACTGTCAGGCGAAGGATCCGGTCAAGACGCTGGACCGCCTCGATGTGCGCCAGGCCGAGGACCATGGGGGCGGGCTGTTGCTGATTGAGGCCGAGGCGCGTTCGTTCCTGCACCATCAGGTGCGCTCGATGGTGGGTTGTGTGGTGCTGGTTGGCCTCGGGCGCTGGCCCGAAGAGCAGATCGCCGAGGCGCTGGCCGCGCGCGACCGCACCGCACTGGGGCTCAATGCGCCGCCGCAGGGGCTGTATTTTGTGGGAGCGAGATACGACTGAACGCCTTGCTGGCAGCTGACGGGAGTGTTAGCTTTGCAATAATGAACAAGCCAGCCGCCATTCTCGAAAAGACCGGGAAGCTGAAGCTTACGGTGGATGAATTCCTGCTGCTCGACAACAGCGGGGCTTTCGAGAGCTACGCCAAGGCAGAGTTGCTGGACGGGGAAATCTGGATCATGAATGCCCAGCTCACCCGTCACGCCCGGATAAAGACAGACTTAGCCATCGAATTGGCACTAGTCCTGCGCGGCATGACGACCGACTTGCGCCCCATAGTCGAGGCCTCGACGCGCATCAGCCAATACTCGCTGCCTGAGCCCGATATCGCGATTACCAACTATGCCGGAGACGACTATCTGCCACTTGATAGCCTGTCGCTGGTTATCGAAATCGCCGATTCGTCGCTGAGGATCGACCTCGGGCGCAAGCTGCGCACCTATGCGGAGGCGCGAGTGCCGGAATACTGGGTTGTGGACATCAGGAACCACAAGCTTCACCAGATGTGGTCGCCCGTCGGCAAAGCTTATCTCGAAAAGCGCGAACTTGCGCTGGGCGAGATAGTAATGTCGGAGACAATTGCAGGTCTGCGGGTTACTGTCCCTCGCACCTAACCCTTCCCCACCACAGACTCCGGCAATTCCGTCCCGAACACGCGCTGGTAATATTCCGCCACCAGCATCCGTTCCGTCTCGTCGCACTTGTTGAGGAACGACAGGCGGAAGGCGAAGCCTGGGTCCTTGAAAATCGCAGTGTTCTGCGCCCAGGTGATAACAGTGCGCGGGCTCATCACGGTGGAGATATCGCCATTGATGAAGCCCTGACGGGTGAGATCGGCGACCTTGACCATGTCGGACACCAGCTTGGGATCCATGCCATCGGTCTTGGACAGCACGATCTGGCTTTCGACTTCGGCAGCGAGATAATTCAGGCCAACGACGATGTTCCAGCGGTCCATCTGGCCCTGGTTGATTGCCTGGGTGCCGTGATAAAGTCCGCTGGTATCGCCGAGGCCGACTGTGTTGGCAGTCGCGAACAGGCGGAACCACTTGTTGGGGCGAATCACCCGGTTCTGGTCCAGCAAAGTCAGCTTGCCTTCGGTTTCCAGCACACGCTGGATGACGAACATCACGTCAGGCCGACCCGCGTCATATTCGTCGAACACCAAGGCAGTCGGCGTCTGCAGTGCCCAGGGCAGCAGCCCTTCGCGGAATTCGGTGACCTGCAGGCCATCGCGCAGCACGATGGCGTCGCGGCCGATCAGGTCGATGCGGCTGATGTGAGCATCGAGATTGATACGGATGCACGGCCAGTTGAGCCGCGCGGCAACCTGCTCGATGTGAGTTGACTTGCCGGTGCCATGATAACCCTGCACCATGACCCGGCGATTATAGGCAAAGCCGGCCAGGATCGCCAGCGTGGTGTCGGGATCAAACACATAGCTCGCATCGAAATCGGGGACGCGTTCATCGGCTTCCGAAAAGGCCGGAACCATCATGTCGACGTCGATTCCGAACAGCTCGCGCACCGCTATTTCGCGGTCAGGCGCGTCGAGGATGGTGCCTGCGCGGCTGTCGGGCTGGATATTGGGGATATCTGTCATAGTGCCTGCGGCCTATACGCGCTGGCGCAGGGCTGCAATAAGCTTTGCATAATGAAATGCGTCTCATGGGGAAATTGTCATGAAAGTATTCGGAGCGCTGCTCTCGCCGTTTGTTCGCAAGGTCTGCGTGGCGGCAGCGGAAAAAGGCATGG
>JBDSSP010000092.1:0-16737 GCA_039928735.1 Novosphingobium sp.
GAGACCTTGTTGCTATGCAGCATTGGCACGTCCTCGCGGGCAATCTCAACATAGGCGCGCGGAACCTTGTAGCTCGACAGCCGGCGCCGCAGCTCGGCCTCGATCTGGGCGAAATCGAGGGTCACGCCTTCGCGCGGGACCACGGCAGCCACCACCAGTTCGCCGCGTTCCTGATCGGGCAGGCCGACGACATAGGCCGAGTGAATTCCCTCCAGCGCCTGCATTTCCATTTCGACCTCGGCCGGCGAGACATTCGAGCTGGCAGTCTTGATCATGTCGCCGCCGCGCCCGATAAAATGTACTCTGGCACCATCGACCAGACACATGTCTCCGGTGTGGTAGTAGCCATCGTCGGTGAAATGCTCGGAGCTCTCGATCTTGTGCAGCCCAGTCGTCACCGGATAGCCGCGGATCTGCAGCTCTCCGATTTCGCCTTCGGCCACCGGCTGATTATTTTCGTCGGCAATCCTCACGTCATAGCGATCGGCCCAGTGGTCCATCGGCGCGCAGACCGGATACCCCTCGGCGCGGAATTCGTCACCGTAGGAATAAGGCCCGAGCGTCTCGCTCATGCCCAGGCCCCACCAGGGTTTTGGCGCATTCGCCATCTGCTTGAGGTCTTCATCGGGCAAGACCGAGCCCATCGCCATGGTGCTGCTGCTGAGTGTCCGCTCGGTGCACACAGTGGTCGCGCCGCCCTCCCAATTGGGCAGCAGCGACATCATCAGTCCGCCAACCCAGAACATCGGCAGGAAACAGTTGTATTCCTTGCCGCGTTGTATGCCGACGATCTCGCGCATGAAATGGGCGCGAAACATCGCCGGGCCGTGGTTATGCTTGACGCCCTTGGGCAGCGCCATCGAGCCGGAAGTATATATCTCGATAAGCTGGTCGGTGGTATGGACTTCGGATTCGGCCTCGCGCAGCAGTTCCTCGCTGACTGACGATGCCGCGTTGGTGAGGTGATCCAGCCCGAGAAGCGTGGCAGGCAGTTCACCGCCGGTGGCAACAATCCAGCGCAAATAAGGCGTCCGCGGGATGCGCAAGTTCGCGCTTGTGCCCTCGCGAAGAACGGGCAGGGCCTCGCACAGCCGATCGACATAGTCGTTGCCGAGGAAGCTGCGCTGGACGATCAGCCCGGACACGTCCGACTGGCGCAGCACTCGCACCAGTTCGTTCTGTTTGATCAATGTCGAGATCGGCACGGCAACCGCGCCGATCCTCCCGATGGCGGCAAACATCAGCGCGAAGAACGGACCATTGCCCGAGATGAAGCCGATCCGCGAGCCCTTGCCCACACCGCGTGCCAGCAAGCCCCGCGCCAGCTCGGCCGAGCGATTGTCAAGCTCGCGAAAGCTCATCGCGTCGCTGGGTATGGTATCGCCGTTGAGGGTGATAGCCAGATCGTCGCCATAAGCAGCAGCGGCAGCGCGGATCAGTTGCGGGAAGGTCGTTGCCGTCTGGGGCGTGATCGCAGCGGCACTATCCATGTTCACGAAGCAAATTCCCTCTCAGCCCAATCGGTCAGCCCACTCTATTTTGCAGCGGTCTAGCGGCAGGCCAGTAAAAAACAATGCCGCACCGACGTCATTCAAGCAATCGGAGTCGCATTGAACTTTTCGATCAGCCCTTCGCGCGGCAGGATGAATTCGATGAGATGGCCCAGTCCCGGCACATCGACAAAACAGGCTCGCACGTAGCCGGGAGTGTCGTTCGACTTGAACAACTTCCAGCCGCCGCGAGCCACTTCGCGCTCCATCGCTTGCCATATCGCCTCATCGGGCACCAGATAGCCGAGATGATGAAATTTCATTACGAATGGCCCGTCCGGCGGAGCATAGCTGCTGAAGGCCTCCATGCCCGGCCCCGAGCCGCAGGCAATTTCATACATGGTCGAGCCGATCCACACCGTGCGGGTGCTGATCCGCGTACCGCCGGGCAGCTCTGCATCGTTCTCACGGAACTTTTCAATGCCGAACCGCGTCCTGAAAACCTCGACAGCCCGGTCGAGATCGTTAGTGACATAAGCGATCTGGAAAATGATCGGAGTGCAGCAGGCCTCTAGCCGGATCGCAAACCGGCGGCGGGGTATTGAATGGTCTGCGCATCGGGTGCCGGTCCTCCGTTTATGCTTTGGTCTTAGTGTAACAGTCGCACGGCATCGGGGACAAGCGCTTCCGCACTTGCTCCAGCTCCATAGCTGCGCCACTCTCCTCCGCAAAACACACTAAGGAGAGGACAGATGACCGAGACCGCCGTCGCCGCGCTCACGCTTTCGCCGGATAAACCAGCCGACTGGCTCAATCGGGGTCTCGTGCCGCTGCTCGAGATGAGCTGGCGTGAATGCGAAGAAGCCCAACTCGGCGCGCTCAAGCTTCGCCATGCCCAGCTCAAGGACTCAGTCTCAGCGCTAGAGCGGCTGGCGAAGAAACAGGGCGTTACTACAGTCGATAGCCTGGCCGATGCCCTGCCGCTGTTCTTCGATCACCGCGTCTACAAGAGCTATCCGCTGGCCATCATCGAAAAGCGGGACTTGCCAAAGCTGACTTCGTGGCTCGACCGCCTGACCACGCACGATCTCTCGGCGATGAGCCTAGACGGCCTCACCACTATCGACGGCTGGCTGGACCGGCTAGACAGCTTTGGCATGCTGGTCGGCCATTCCACCGGCACTACCGGCAAACTTAGTTTCGTGCCGCGATCGCGCAGCGAGCTGCCAGGGTGGGAACGCGCCTACAACGAATCCCAGCACGCTGCGACTGGAGTCGATCCGACCAAAGAGGCAGTGCCCACTTTCTTCCCCGGCTATCGCGGCGGGCATCACATGATGCTCAAGATGCTGGGCCTGTTCGGGGTTCCCGCTGCGGGCGGGGACGAGCACTACCACACGCTGTACCAAACCCACATCTCGTCAGACCTGTCGTCGCTGGCTGGGCGCATGCAGTCAGCTGAGGATCGCGGCGAGCTGGCCGCGCTCGGGCTTGATCCAGCGCTGCTTGAAGCGCGCGAGGCGCTGATCGCGCAAGGCCGCCGCCGCGAGGCCGATATGGACCTGTGGTTCACCAAGCTGATGGACGAATACCGGGGCAAGCGCGTCAAGATTGGCGGCACGGCGGGCGATCTCATCCGCACCGCGCGTACCGGCATCGCCAGAGGACACAAGCCATCCTTCGCGCCCAACAGCTTCATCTCCACTGGCGGCGGGCTCAAGGGACTCAAGGATCCACCCGATGACTGGGAAGCGTTCGTCATCGACTACTTCGGCGTCGAGCGCATCGCAGCGATCTACGGCATGTCCGAGATCATGGGCAATTCGCCCAAATGTTCGCGCGGCCACTATCACCTGCCACCCTGCACGCTGGCGGTCCTGCTCGATGCCGAGAACAAGCAACTCCCGCGCGAGGGCAGCCAGACCGGCCGCTTCGCCGCCTTTGACCTGCTCGCCGAGACCTATTGGGGCGGGTTTATTTCCGGCGACCGGGTGACCATCCACTGGGACGAGGACTGTGGTTGCGGCTGGAAAGCTCCACGGATCGCCCCGGAAATCTCACGCTTTTCAGATTCCGAAGGCGGCGACGACAAGATCAGCTGCTCGGGCTCGGCGCAGGCCTACAATGAATTCATGGACTATGTCTCACAGGTGTAGCGCTCGATGAAACTGACCTTCCCGATCCCGCACCTGATGGAAATCCAGGCGATGCTCCAGCCTTGGGAGCTGGCCGTCACCGGGCCAGACCAGCTGCGCATGGCGCGGCGGGCTGAGCAGCTCGGCTATGACATGATCGGCATTCCCGAACATCTCGCGGTGCCACCCGATGATCAGCACACCGGCCATTTCTGGCTGCATTCGACCACCGCGCAGGCGGCGCTGGCAGGGGCGACTAGCAAGATACTGCTCAATTCGTGCGTTACGATCCTGCCGCTGCAGCACCCGATCCTCCACGCCAAGGCGCTGGCCACGGCGGACTGGCTTTCCGGCGGGCGCATGATCGTGACTTTCGGCCTGGGATCGATCCGCAACGAATACGCCTATTTCGGCGTGCCTTGGCAAGAACGCGGAGCGATTGCCGACGAATATCTCGAGGCCATCGTGGCGCTATGGACGCAGGAGCGGCCAAGCTTCGAGGGCAAATATGTGCAGTTCCACGAAATCGGTTTTCTGCCCAAGCCGGTTCAAAAGCCGCATCTGCCGATCTGGATCGGCGGCGACAGCAAACCTGCGCTTCGCCGGGTGGCAAAATTCGGCTCAGGCTGGATCGTCTCCTTCCGCACCGCGATGGATGAGCTGCCAGACCGGATCGACTATATCAAATCGCAGCCTGAGTGGCAGGGAGGAGAACTGGATGTGTCCTATGGCCTGGGCATTGCGCGCCTGACCACCAACCACGCACCGTCCGGCGACAATTCCATGAGCGGCGGGCTCAGTGCGCAGCAGATCGTCGATGCGCTGGGCAAGCTGAAGCAATTGGGCGTCACCACCAGCTCAGTTCCAATCCCGCCGGTCAGCGGCATCGAGGGATACCTCGATCACGCGCAATGGGTGATGGAGGAGGTGAAACCGAAGCTATAGCTTCACGATCACTGTCTTGGTCTCGAGATAGGCCTCGATCCCCTCGCGCGCCAGTTCGCGACCGATGCCCGATTGCTTGTAGCCGCCGAACGGCAGCGCCGAATCGAGCATGGCGTGGCAATTACCCCACACTGTCCCCGATTTGATCCGCGCAGCCAACTTGTGCATGGTATTCAGATCATTGGTCCAGATGCTTGCGCCGAGCCCGAAGCAGGTGTCGTTGGCGGACTTCGCCACTTCGTCGATATCATCGAAGCGCTGGGCGACCACGACCGGGCCGAAGATTTCCTCGCGCACTACGCTCATGTCAGGGTGCACATCGACCAGCACGGTCGGGTTGACATAGTGCCCGTCCGCTACCGGCGCATCACCGCCCGCCGCGATCGAAGCGCCATCCTTGCGGCCGGCCTCAATGTAACCCATCACCTTGTTGAACTGTTCAGCCGAGACCAGCGGCCCCATGCGGGCCTGCGGATCGAGCGACGGGCGCGGCACCCAGGCTGTCGTAGCCGCTTCGGCCATGCCTTCGATCACGGCATCGAAAATCGAGCGATGCGCATAGACGCGGCTGCCGGCGATGCAGATCTGGCCCGAATTCATGAAGATCGCCCCCGCCGCGCTCTTCGCCACACGTCCGGGATCGGCATCGGGCATGACGATAACCGGCGACTTGCCGCCCAGCTCCAGCGTGACGCGCTTGAGGCTTGCGGTGGCACTGCGATTGATCAGCTTGCCGACCTCGGTCGAGCCGGTGAAAGCGACCTTATCGACATCGGGATGCTTGACCAGATAATCGCCCGCCGTCTCGCCCAGCCCAGTGACGATATTGATGACGCCCGCCGGGAAGCCCGCCTCGGCGACCAGATCGGCAAGGCGCAAGGTGGTGAGCGACGTCTGCTCGGCGGGCTTGAGCACCAGAGTGCAGCCCGCCGCCAGCGCCGGGGCCAGCTTCTGGCAGGCCATCATCAGCGGGAAATTCCACGGCACGATCTGGGCGCAGACGCCGACCGGCTCCTTGACCGTATAGTTGAACACCGCGCCCGCCGGCATGGCATAAGGCGACATTACTTCGCCGCCGACCTTGCCCGACCAGCCGGCCATATAACGCAAGTGGCCGACAGCCATCGGGATGTCGCCATTCAGGGCCATGGCTTTGGGCTTGCCGTTGTCGATGGCTTCGAGTTCGGCAAGTTCCGCTGCATTCGCCTCGATCAGATCGGCCAGACGGTTGATGATCCGCTCGCGCTTGATGGGTGCAAGCCCGCTCCAGCGCGCATCGTCGAAGGCTGCGCGAGCCGCAGCGACGGCACGGTCGATATCGGCGGCGGACGCATCGACGATCTGCCCGATGATCTTGCCCGAGGAAGGATCCTCAACCGCGACCGTCTTGCCGTGGCTCGAGTCGACCCATTCGTTGCCAATGAACAACTGCGGCTTGCGGGCAAGGAAGGCACTGGCTTCGGCCGAATAGGCATGCTGCTCAAGGCTGATCGCGGTCGTTTCGTTCATCGGGTGATTCTCTCAGTGTGGATTCGCGGGCTCTCCCGTAACATCAGCCCACCGCTTCGGCCACATGTCCCAGCTTGCCGCGCTGGCCGCCCAGCCGCCAATCCGCGCCCGCCTCAGTTTCATAGCTGAAGGGCAGGAAGCCGTCCGACGCATAGGCTGTGAAAGCGCCGTCAATCGGCTCACCGACTTGCTGCCGGTGCAGCATATCGAGAAGGTATTGCCGCATCCGAACAATCGCCAGATCGGTGCCGCACAGTTGTTCCTGTTCGCGCGCCACGATGGGACCCATGCTCATCTGCACGCCGAGGTCTTCGTGAAGCACCGAGCGGGTGAAGCCGCTGAAATGGCCGCCAGCCATGGCCTCACGGTCCTGCCCCCAATTGTTGCTGCGCTGGAAATCGCCCGCCAACAAATCGTCGGGATCGAGCCCGTCAAAGAAGCGTCCCATCGGCTCGACCGTCCCGGTCTCATCCCAGACCCCGAACAGCAGGATATGCTTTTTGTCATCAATCGGCACCGAGATGAAGCACGAGCAATCGGTCGCAATCGTCGGCTGACGGCTGGCCGAGAAAGCGAAGAACGGCGCGACGAATTCGGCTACCCGGAAATGCAGCTTGCCCGGACCCGGCTGGCGGATGGCGGCGGTGCGCAGGCCATAGCTGGTATGCTCGATCTCATAGCTTGGCGGGCCCGAAAGGAATTGCCGCTTGAGCGCCGGATCGCTCCAGCCCTGATGCAGCCAATTGAGATGCACCGAATCGAGCGCGCCTTCGAAGCCCTGCAGCCAGTTGCAATCAACTGTCATGCGCCACCATGACCGGCCTTCGGCTGGCACCGCCATGAAAGGCAGCGGGGGCAGGTCGGGCGCGTCACCTGTGCCCATGAACGCCCAGACCAGTCCGCCGCCCTCGCGGATGTGGTAGCGGTTGACCTTGACCCGCGCGGCAAATTCCCCTGAGCGCTCGCCTTCTGAAGGCACCTCCAGCACCGCGCCGTCCGCCCCGATCCGCCAGCCGTGATAGACGCAGCGCAGCGAACAGCCCTCGACCCTGCCCAGCGCCAGCGAGGCCATCCGGTGCGGGCAGCGCTCGTCCATCAACCCCAGCGTGCCATCCTCGCCGCGAAAGGCGACCAGATCGGTGCCCAACAGCCGCACTCGCTGCGGCGCGGCGCCGGGGGCCAGCGATTGACTGCGAGCGAAGGGCAGCCAGTAGTTTTCACGCAGCAGTCGCCCCATCGGCGCATCGCCCTCAACCCGTGTGAGCCGCTCGTTTTCGCTCTGCGTGACCATCGCCACCTCTCCTCTTGCCTTTTTGGTCTAGGTGGAAGAGTGAACGCCAAGTCAGTCAAACGGTCAAGCGCAGCATCGCGAGGGCCAAGCACGAGGATATACCGAATGAGCGATTTTCTGGGTTACAAGGGCAAGCGCGTCGTGGTCAGCGGCTGTTTTTCGGGCATGGGCGAAGCAACTGCCAAGATCCTGCTCGATCTCGGCGCTGAAGTGCACGGCCTCGATTTCAAGCCCTGCGCCCTGCCGCTCGCTTCGTTCAACCAGATCGACCTGCGCGATGCGGCCAGCATTGAAGCCGGGGTCAAGGCGATCGGCGGCAAGATCGACGCCCTGTTCAACTGCGCTGGCCTCGCCGGTGGCGGCGCCTTCCCGCCGATGGATACATTCAAGGTCAACTTCGTTGGCACCCGCCACCTGACCGAATGTTTCATCCCGCTGATGGGCCCGGGTTCAGCCATCGTCTCGATCTCCTCGACCGGCGGCCTCGGCTGGAGCCGCCGCATCCCGACCCACATGGAACTGCTGATGACGCAGGGCTTTGACGCCGCTGTCGCCTGGGGCGAAGCGCATCTCGACCAGGTTGCGGAAGGCTATGCCTTCTCCAAGGAAGCCGTGATCGTGTGGACCCAGTTCATGTGCGCCTCACTGATCAAGCAAGGCATCCGCATCAACTGCTCACTGCCTTCTCCGACCCAGACGCCGATGATGCAGATCTTCCACGATACCTCGGGCAAGGACATCGTCGATGCCGCTGCTGAGCCGCTGGGCCGCTACACCACTCCTGCCGAACAGGCCGGCCCGCTGGTGCTGATCTGCAGCGATGCCGCCTCGGTTGTCACTGGCGTGGTGCTGCCGGTCGATGGCGGTTTCATGGGCGGAGTGACCACCGGCCAGGTCGATCTCAGCAAAATGATGGGCGGCGCTGCCAAGGAGGGTTGATGGGGCATGGTTAACCAAGCCACAACCCATGTCGTCCTATAGGCGCGGGCATGAGCGTAAATGAATTGCCCGCGCCGTCCGCCACGAAAGCAGCGCAGCGTACTGCCGGGCGGCTGGAAGGGCTTGATGGTTTGCGCGGCATTGCGGCGCTCTGCGTGCTCTGGTTCCACGCGACCGGCGTGCTGCATCCAGACTGGGGTATAGCCGGCAAGGGTTACCTCGCGGTCGATTTCTTTTTCATGCTCAGCGGCTATGTGATGGCCCGCACCTATGAGCACCGCTTTGCCGAAGGCTACACTGCGCGCCGCTTCATGGTGGCGCGCTATCGCAAATTATGGCCGTTCATGGCGCTGGGCGCTTTGCTCGGCGCGCCGGTCGTGTGGCTGATGCTGGAAGATCATGTCCAGGCGCTGAAAATCGTAGCAGCCAACGTGCTGCTGATCCCGACAATCGGCTACAATTCGCTCTATCCGGTCAACAATGCCGCCTGGTCGATCCTGGTCGAGCTTAGCGCCAACCTGATCCATGGGCTGATCCTGTGGTGCCTGCCGACACGCGTTCTCGCGACTCTGTTGCTGGTCCTGACTCCGCTGCTGTGCTGGATCGCCGCAGCCTATGGCAGCCTGGCAGTGGGTCTGGAGACCACGACGATTGGCGCAGGGCTCGCCAAGGGGCTGATGTCCTATGGCGTGGGTATAATCCTGTGGCGCTGGTGGCAAGATCGGCCGACAATTCGGATCAACCCGGCCCTGGCTTTCGCGGCGATGCCCTTGCTGATCCTGCTGGTGCCGGGGCTGCACGAACAGGCCTGGGGCTATGATGTCGGCTTTGTCCTGCTGGCCTGCCCGTTGATGCTGGCGGGGGGCCTCGCCTGCCGCCGCGTCAATGGCGTGATCCGCTGGCTCGGGCTGATTTCCTTCCCGCTCTATGCGGTCAACCTGCCGATCATGGTCTGGGCCAATGGCCTTGGCTTTGGAGCGCCGATCGCAGTGGCGGGCGCACTGGCGCTGGCCAGCTATCTGGCGCTGCGATCGAGCGGCCCGCACGTGAAAATGCCAACCTTCGCCGCCGCCTCAATTAAGGCTTAATTTCCGCAGGATGCGCGGCTAAGCCAAGCCGCAATGGACACTGTGCCGCCACCCAAGCGCGATAACCGCCTGCCCGGCCTCGAAGCCCTGCGCTTCTTTGCCGCACTCTGCATTCTGCTGCTCCACACCCGCGCGGTGTTCGGCGGGCAGCTGGTGTTTGGCCATGGCTATCTGGCGGTAGAATTCTTCCTGATGCTTTCAGGCTTCCTGATGGCCTTTGCCCAGGAGGCAAGGATCACCCAGCCCGCCGCCTTCATGATCAAGCGCTACCGGAGGCTATGGCCGACCATGGCAATGGGCGGTGTTATCGGCCTGCCCCGGCTGTGGCTGCTCAGCCAGAGCGCGCTTGCCTTTGCAGGCACTGCCGCCGCAAATTTGGCGCTGCTGCCGGTCTGGTTCGGCACGTTCGCTTTCCCGCTCAATATCCCCGCCTGGACGATTTTTTATGAACTGTTGGCGAAAAGCCTCCACGTCTTCCTGCTGCGCCACATCAAGTCTTGGGGCATCTGGCTTGGCATTGCCATGCTGGTGCCGGTGATGGCCTGGATCGGCACGCACTGGGGCAGTTTCGATCTGGGTGCCAAACCGGAAAACCTGTTGCCCGGCCTGCCGCGCATCATGCTGGCCTATTTGATCGGCATGGGCCTCGGGCGCTGGTGGGGTGCCTCGTCGCCGATCCCGGTGCCGCCGCTGCTGGCGATCCCGGCGATGCCCGCGATCCTCGCCGCCGCGTGGTATCTCAAGCTTGACACCAACTGGCACTTCGACATGGCGTTCACCCTGATCGGCTGCCCCCTGATGATCGCCGGCGGCCTGCGGCTGAAGCGCTTCCACCGCTTTGCCGGGCTGTTGGGCCAGCTTTCCTTCCCGCTGTTCGCGGTGCAAATGCCGATCCTGCAGGGCATGGAGCGGCTGGGATTCGGTTACTGGACCGGCGGGGTGACCGCGCTGGCCGGTGGCATTGTGGCCGCGCTTCTGGCACGGCTGCCAGGTCAGATTAGAACATGGCGACAGCAGGAGATGCCAGCATGAGTGATCCGGTCCTTTACCAGTCAGACAGCCAGGGCATTGTCACTCTGACCCTCAACCGCCCGGAAACCCGCAATCCACTGACCGATACAGATATGCTGGAAGCGATCCTTGCCGCGCTGGCCCGGATGGAAGCAGATGAAACAGTGCGGGTCGCCATCCTGACCGGCGCGGGCAAGGCCTTCTCATCGGGCGGCAATATGCATGCCATGCGCACCGGCGGCGGCATCAAGGAAGAACTCCCCGCACGCACGCGCGGGAATTACAAGCGCGGGATCCAGCGACTGCCGCTGGCCTTCGCGGCGCTAGAAGTCCCGGTCATCGCCGCGATCAACGGCCCGGCGATAGGCGCTGGCTGCGATCTGACCTGCATGTGCGACCTGCGCATCGCGGGGGAGAGCGCCCGCTTTGCCGAGAGCTTCGTCAAGCTCGGGCTCGTTTCGGGCGATGGCGGTGCCTGGTTGCTGCCCCGCGTGATCGGCTGGTCCAAGGCCGCGGAAATGGCACTTACCGGAGACATGATCGACGCCCAGGAAGCGCTGGCCTGCGGCCTCGTCAGCAAGGTGGTGCCCGATGCCGAACTGCTGGACGAGGCCCGCGCCCTGGCACTACGCATTGCCGCCAATCCGCCCTTTGCCGTGCGTATGACCAAGCGGCTGCTGTGGGAAGGCCGCACTTCGGCGCTTGCCACGGTCCTCGAAATGGCTGCGCCAATGCAGGCGCTTGGCCACGCGACGGCAGACCACGACGAGGCGGTGGAAGCATTTCTGGCCAAGCGGAAGCCGGAGTTCAAAGGCCACTGACCAGCAGACAATGTGATCTCATCGCTTGCCGTCACATTATAATGTGATACACGAGTCGCATGAGCACACCAACCATCGACAAAGTTCGTACCCTCGTCACAGTGGGCGGCCTCACTCGCGCCGGCCTTGCCCGCGCCTCCGGGCTTCACGCCAATACCCTGCGCGATTGCACAGAGCCGGACTGGAACCCCACCGCCGATACGCTCGGCAAGCTCGAACGCTTCCTGTTCGCCAACGACGACCGTCCGGTGCTGGTCCCGATTGAGGAGATCATCGACGAGGCGCGCAATGGCCGTATGTATGTGCTGGTCGACGACGAGGACCGCGAGAACGAAGGCGATCTGATCATCCCGGCGCAGATGGCGACCCCGGATGCGATCAACTTCATGGCCACCCACGGCCGCGGCCTTATCTGCCTGACGCTCACCGGCGAGCGCATCGAGCAGCTTGGCCTCGAACTTATGAGCCGCCACAACGGCACCCGCCACGAAACCGCTTTCACCACTTCGATCGAGGCTCGCGAAGGCGTCACCACGGGAATTTCTGCCGCCGACCGTGCGCGGACTGTCTCGGTCGCCATCGATGGCTCCAAGGGCAAGGACGATATCGTCACTCCGGGACACGTGTTCCCGCTGCGAGCCCGCGATGGCGGCGTTCTGGTCCGCGCCGGACACACCGAGGCCGCCTGCGACATCTCGCGGCTGGCCGGGCTCAATCCTTCAGGCGTGATCTGCGAAATCATGCGCGACGACGGCACCATGGCGCGGCTCGACGACCTCGTCGGCTTCGCCCGCATGCACGATCTCAAGATCGGCACCATCCGCGACCTGATCGCCTATCGCCGCAAACACGACCGACTGGTCGAGAAGAAGGCAGAACTTGTCTTCAGCAGCCGCTGGGGCGGCGACTGGAAGGCCTGCACTTTCTTCAACAAGGCCACCGGCGACGAAACCATGGCCTTGGTCAAGGGCAAGATCGACCCGGCAAGCCCGACGCTGGTGCGGATGCACACCCTTTCGATCTTCGCCGACATCTACGGCGAGGAGAGCGAACGTTCGGAACTGCTGCACCGCTCAATGGAAATCATCGGCGAGGAAGGAACCGGCGTCATAGTCGTAATCAACCGCCCGATGCAGCGGCTGATGTCGCGCGCGATGGAAATCAAGAGCTCAGTCCGCGCCGGCGGCGACGCGCCGCTTGAGGAACTGCGCGATTATGGCGTCGGCGCGCAGATCCTGGCCGAGCTTGGCGTGCATGACATGGTGCTGCTGACCAACACGCACCATTCGCTGGTGGCACTCGAAGGCTATGGCCTGTCGATTGTCGGCGAGCGGGCGGTTGATTGAAACGGAGCGACGCGAAATGGCTAAATTCCTCATCGTCGAAGCCCGTTTCTACGATCACCTGAACGACATGCTGATTGCCGGAGCCCGGGCCGCTATCAAGGCGGCGGGGCACAAGAGCGAAGTCATCACCGTCCCCGGCGCGCTCGAAATTCCGGGCGCCATCTCGCTGGCCGATGCCAGCGGCGAATATGATGGCTATGTCGCCATCGGAGTCGTCATCCGCGGCGAAACCTACCACTTCGAGATCGTCGCCGGAGAGAGCGCGCGCGGCATTATGGCACTGACCATGGACGGCATTGCCATCGGCAATGGCATCCTGACCGTCGAAAACGAAGCCCAGGCGCTGGTCCGAGCCGATCCGGCGCAGAAGGACAAGGGCGGCGAGGCGGCGAAAGCCGCGCTGGCGCTGCTGGCGCTCAAGGAGAAGTTCGGTGGCTGATAAACACCCTTCAATCGGCGGCATTCCGCTGGTGTTCGGCGGCAATGTTTTCGGCTGGACTCTCGATCGCGATAAGAGCTTCGCGGTGCTCGATGCGTTCTATGAAATGGGCGGGCGGATGATTGATACCGCCGAGGGCTATTCCTCCTTCGTGCCGGGCAATGTCGGCGGCGAGAGCGAGACCATCCTCGGCCAGTGGTTCGATGCACGCGGTGTTCGGGGGGACATGCTGATCGGCACCAAGACCGGGATGGGCGGACCGCCTTTTGCCTTGAAGCCAGAGAATGTCCGCAACGCCTTTGCCGGTTCGCTTGAGCGGCTGCGCACCGACTATGTTGACCTTTACTATGCCCACCGCGACGACCTGACCACGCCGCTGGATGAAGTCGTCTCGGGCTATGACGAGCTGCTGCAATCGGGCCAGGCCCGGGAGCTGGGCGCATCGAACTACACCGCCGAGCGGCTGGCCGAGATCGTCGATGTCGCCGAGAGCATGGGCAAGGCGCATTACACCGTGCTCCAGCCAAAATATAACCTGATCTGGCGGCATGATTACGAAGGCCCGTTGCAGGATCTGTGCGTCGCCAAAAACATTGCGGTCATGCCCTATTATGGCCTCGCCTCAGGCTTCCTCTCGGGCAAATTCCGCAAGGCTGCAGACTGGGAAGGCTCCACCCGCGCCTATGCCTTGAACGAATTTGCCGAAAATGGCGGCTGGGGCATGCTGGCAGTAATGGACGAAGTCGCCGCCGAAACAGGGGCAACCCACGCCCAGATCGCGCTTGCATGGCTGGTCCGCCAACCCGGCGTGGCCGCACCTCTGGCGAGTGCGACCAGCGTGGCGCAGCTTGCCGATCTGGTGAAGGGCGTAACCTTGCAACTGGAAGACAGCCAGCTCGAGCGGTTGACAGAAGCCTTCAAACGCTAGTTCAAACCCTCGCCGGAAGGTTATTCAACTACCAGATCCGCACCCGCTGATCCGGCGGCAGGTAAAGCTTGTCACCCGGCTTCACGCCAAACGCCGCATACCAGCCATCGATATTGCGCACGGTCAGCGCCCGGACATTGCCCGGCGCATGGCCGTCAGTGGCGATCCGGCCGCGCAGGGCTTCATCGCGCATCTTGGTGGCCCAGGACTGGGCAAAGGCAATGAAGAAACGCTGGTCGCCGGTGAAGCCGTCGATGACCGGGGCGGGCTTGCCATTCAACGAGGCGTGATAGGCATCGAAGGCCGCCGCGAGGCCAGCGACGTCGGCGATGTTTTCGCCAAGCGTCAGTGCGCCGTTGACATGCAGCCCGGGCAGCGCCTCGTAAGTGTCGTACTGGTCCGCCAGCGCCTTGCCGGCTTCATCGAAGTGCTTGCGGTCGGCATCGGTCCACCAGTTGCGCATCTTGCCGCTGGCATCGAAAGCCGCTCCGTTGTTATCGAAGCTGTGGCTGATCTCATGGCCGATCACCGCGCCAATCGCGCCATAGTTGAACGCGTCATCGGCCTTGGGGTCAAAGAACGGTTTCTGGAGAATTGCGGCAGGAAAATTCAGCCCGTTCTGCACCGGCAGGTTGACCGCATTGACCAGCTGCGCATTCATCCACCATTCGCCGCGGTCCATCGGCTTGCCAATCTTGGCAAGCTGCTGGGCATAACGCAATTTCTGCGCCGCCTGCTTGTTGGCGTAGGCATTGTTCGCCGTGACAGTCAGCGCGTCATAGCTGGTCCAGTGGTCCGGATAGCCGACCCCGACCACGATATTGCGGACCTTGGCGAGTGCTTCCTGCTTGGTCGCAGGCGCCATCCAGTCAATCGCTGAAACCCGGCTCGCGAAGGCGGTTTTGATCCCGTCGACCATGGTCTGCACGCTCGCCTTGGCCGAGGCCGGGAAATATTTCTCGGTATAGAGCTTGCCGATGGCATCGCCCATGGCATCGTCCAGCGCATCCAGCGCTCGCTTGTTGCGCGGTCGCAGCGCCTTGGTGCCGCTGAGCGCGGTGCCATAAAAGGCGAAACGCGCGTCGTCGAACTTCACCGGCAGGACATCGGCATTGGTGCTGAGCTGATGAAACGCCAACCAGTCTTTCCAGCTTTCCAGCGGCTCTGAGGCGACGAGGGCGGAAAGCTTGGTGATCGCCCGCGCATGATAGGCGGCGAACTTCGGCTGGTTTGCGAGCTTCGCGGCGGCGAAGAAGGCGTTCCAGTCAATCCCCGGCGCGCGGGTGGCAAAGCTGGCACGCGTCCACTCCTCGGCGCTCTTTGCAAAGTCCTCGCTTTCGGCCCGCGTCGCATGAGCCTGCGCGATCTCGGTCTCGAGCGCGAAGATCCGGTCGGCTTTGGTCGCCGCGTCGGGCATGTCGGCGGCGCTCAGAATCTGCTCGATATAGGCGCGATACCTGGTGCGCAGTCCGGCCATCTTGGCATCGCCCGAAAGGTAATATTCGCGCTCGGGCATGCCGAGCCCGCCCTGCAGCAGATAGGGCAGGACTTCGCCGCCCGCCAGCGCCTGGGTGACAAAAACGCCGAACAGATTGTCCGTCTGGAAGTGGGTGGAATTGAGCGGGTCGACATCGGCGCGCAATTGCTCGCCGAGAACTCGTGACAGATCTGTCTTGCTGGCGATCGCGGCAAAGCGGTTCAGATCGCCCTGCACTGGTGTGAGCCCGGCGGCATCGATACCGGCGCGGTCGGTATAGGCAGTGTAGTAGGCCTTGATCCGCGCCGCGTCGCTCCCGGTCGCTGGGGCGGATTTGACGATGCCATCGACCAGTTCCTCCAGCCTCGCCTCGGTCTCCTTATCGGCTAAATAATGGCTGCCGATATTCGAGCGGTCGGCGGGAATTTCGGCGGCTTTGACCCAATTGGCATTGGCATAGCCATAGAAATCGCTGCCGGGCGGGATGGTCTTGTCCATCGCCGCACCATTGATCCCGAGTGCCGCACTGGGCGAGGCGCCGACCGATCCGCCCGAGTGGCAGGCGGAAGTCGTGAGCACCGCCAAGGCTGCGGCAAACAATATCGATGGGCGAGACCAATGGCGCATGAAGTAAGGCTTTCCTCAATAGGCGAGCATCGCAGCAGGGGAGCGGCGGCAAGATAGGAGGACTGGCTGCCACAATCCAGAGACCGCGTAGCGGCGTTGGTGGCAAACGCTTCATTAACAGTTCCTTGATTTCCGGCTGCTAGCATCACGCTGCTGCGCGTGTTTGCGCCCGAAACAAAGGTTAACCGCTTGGCGACCAGCGCAATTCCGCTTGAAGCAATGCCGGAACCGCGCCCAATCGCAGCAGCGGCGTCAAGTCCGACCGTCGCCCCGGATTCAAATGCGGTCGTCACAGTGCGTATGCTCGATTGGCCATGCTGCGCGGCGCCCAGTGTGTTGCACAGTTGGAATGCGCTGGCACGTTACGCGACCGAACCCAATCCGTTCCACGAAAGCTGGTATCTCCTCCCCGCCTTGCGCGCGCTCGATCCGGCCGAGTCGGTTCGCTTCCTGCTGTTCGAACTCGGCGATGTGCTGGTCGGCATGATGCCAGTGGCGCGCGAACAGCGTTACTATGGCCGCCGCATTGCCCATCTCGCTGGCTGGACCCACCCAAATTGCTTTCTCGGCACACCGCTGGTGGCCCCCGGCTTCGAGCGCGCCTTCTGGCACAGCCTTCTGGAATGGGCCGACCGCACGGCCGGCAACGCGCTGTTCCTCCACCTCTCTGGCCTGCCGCTCGATGGACCAA
>JBDSSP010000093.1:0-22273 GCA_039928735.1 Novosphingobium sp.
GCAAGCTCCGGCCCCGGCGGCCAGAACGTCAACAAGGTTGCTACCGCCGTCCAGCTGCGGCTGAACGTCTTCGCGCTCAAGCTCGATCCGCAGGTCTTCCACCGCGTCAAGCAACTCGCCGGCAGCCGAATGACGGCCAAGGGTGAATTGGTCCTCACCGCCCGCCGCTTCCGCACCCAGGAAGCCAACCGCGCAGACGGGCGCGAGCGGTTGCTGGAACTGCTCGCCGAAGCCCAGAACCTGCCCGTGAAACGCGCCAAGAGCCGGCTCAACCGGGTGGGCAAGGAGCAACGGTTGCAGGGCAAGAAGTTGCGCGGGACCGTCAAGGCCGGGCGGGGAAAGGTGAGTCTGGATTAGGCACGAGATGACGGATGTTGCCGAAACAGGAACACAGCGCCCTCTCACAGGTTGTTCCAGTAGAGTTCCCGGCGCCAGCATACTTTCAAGAGCAGTGCCATGATCACCGCGACGCAATTTACTATCGCAACAATCGCCATGCTTGCGGCAGCCTGTGACCGCACTCCGGCCCAGCCCTCGGGACAGGTCGAAGCGGCGAAGGCCGTTCAAACGGGAGTTGCCTCAACCTATGGCACCGAGGCGGCTGGGGACAAGACGGCTAACGGTGAAACGCTCAAACCCAATGCCATGACTGCGGCGAGCAAGACGCTTCCGCTTGGCAGCCATGCTCAGGTCACTAATCTCGAAACGGGCAAGACTGCGAGGGTGCGGATCAATGACCGGGGACCTTACGTGACGGGGCGGGTCATCGACCTCACTCCTGCTGCCGCCAAGCTTATCGGCATTGCACCGGAGGATGGCGTGGCAAGGGTCACTGTCAGACTGGTTGCTGCGCCGCCGACCAGCGGCAAGTAACGCTCAGGGCACACCGTTGCTCCGAATTTAACTTTCCTACATGCCTCAGATTTGCAACGTGCCTCGCCGGGCCGGGCACCGGTCCCAAAGCATTGATTGTGTATGCAATAACTTCATTCTCTAGCGCAAAGCAAGATCACTCGCCATAGGTCACAAGAGTGATGATGGAGAAGTTCCACCACGCCAAACCGCGCCCTCAGGCCGTCGCTGTGGCGCTCATCACGTGACGGCCGTCGCTGGCGAAGGCGCCGAGTTCGATGGCATCGCCGATGCCGCGCATTACCAGATGCAGTTCCTCGCCGCATACGCTGGGAGTGAGGCCCCGGAAGGCGAAGGACCTGAGTTGGTTGTCGCCAAGTTCGCGGCTTGCGAGATCGAGCAACAGGGTCGCCGTCAACGGGCCATGCACAATGAGGCCGCGATAACCTTCCTCGCCGCAGGCATAGGGCAAGTCGTAATGGATGCGGTGGCTGTTGAAGGTCAGCGCGGAATAGCGGAACAGCAGTGGTTCGCTGGGGACCAGCAAGCGGTGGGCATCCCAGCCGGCGGGATCAAACCTCCCTTCGCCTGGCGCGGGGGGAGCAGGGGGAGATCCGGCGGGGGCGGGTTCGCGGTAAACGAGGCTCTGCACTTCACGCACGGCCAAGCCCGCTCCGTTCGAGGTTTCGTGTTCGACATCGACGAACACCAGACTGCCCGATCCGCCCTGCTTGGCCGTCACAGACTTGATCCGCGACCTGCGCTCGACGGAATCGCCCATTCTGAGCGGGGCGATGAAT
This sequence comes from Novosphingobium sp., assembly GCA_039928735.1. GTDB lineage: Bacteria > Pseudomonadota > Alphaproteobacteria > Sphingomonadales > Sphingomonadaceae > Novosphingobium. The sequence goes on from JBDSSP010000093.1 coordinate 1,653, forward strand.
TCGATCTTGCTCGAGGCCCACATCCGGCGCGGCAACGGTACGGGAGGCAGGAAGCTTGAGGGGCTGTCGTCGCGCTGGGGATGGCCGTCGCTGCCCAGCTGCGCAGTGGCAGCATCGGGCAGGCAGAGGCAGAAGTGGAAGCCCTGCGGAACCGCGCCATCGATACTGGCACCGCGGTCAAGCGTCGCCAGCCAGCGCGCGGCGTGTCCGGCATCGACCCGGTCGCGGCGTAGTTCTTCGCGGCCGATCCAGCCGTCCCATTCGCTCATTTCGGTGTTCCTGTGTTTGTTGCTGGCGGGGCCGATGGCTGGATAGCCGATGGCCGCAAGGCGCTATCGGGCAGGCGGCGCGAATCGATCATTTCGGCAGCTTCGTCGAGCGCTTTGGCTTCGCTCGTGGTGACCGCGCCGGGAGCAGGATCGCGGCTGCAAGCCGCTAGGGCAACGATGGAAAGGAGTATAATGGCAGGGCGCATCCCCGCGCTATACCGCGCGAAATGCCTCGCGCAACTCCTGCTAGAGATCGATGATGCCAGTTCCCGGATGATGGCGATCGAGATGCCGGCGGATACGTTTCAGGTTGATGCTGTTTGAGCGATAGAAAAAGTCGAACACATCGCCGACCAAGGGCACCGCGCCCAGTAACCAGTCAGTGCCGACGGAACCCAACATGCGAGCCAGTTGCCATTTGCTCATGCCAAGGTTGCGGGCTTCCCAAACGATGTAAAGCCCCATCAGCGCAGCAATGGTATCGCCCGCGACCGGAAGCAGACCGACTATGGCATCAAGGCCGATGGGCCGGTTGATGCCAGGCACGATAAAAGCGCGCTCGAGCAATTTCTCAAGTGCTTCGATCCGCCGCCGCACCGATGCGACATCAGTGCCAAGTGGCAGTCCATCGCGGACCATTCTGGTTGCTTGTCCCGTGACCATGGCAGCGCAATTCCGATAGTTGCACCGGCGGCATGCCGGGACGCCCCTATTTGGGGCGCATAGCCAGCGGCATCAAGGGGTGATAGCCGAGCGGGTTTGCAACAAAGCCGGTGGTATCACCGCGAACCAGCGACCAGCGAATTGGCGGGCCAAACGGAATGAACACATTGGCTTCGGTGAGTTTAGTCTCGGCGCGGCTGAGCAACGCGGAACGAGTGGCGGGGTCTGGGGCAGAGTCTGCCTGATCGGCCAGTGCGTCGGCCTCGTCACTGCACAGGCTTCGCTGGCCCTCGCAGCTCAACTGGTTGAAGAACCAGCCGATGCGGGGATAGCGGGCAACCGCATCGATCAGCCTCAGATCGGCAGCTTCGTCCAGACCAACTCGCACTGCTACCAGGCCGACTCTGGCAAGATCCGCGGCCAGCCGGGCAAACATGATGTCTGCCCCCGGGCCTTGCGGCAAAGCCAGCCGCAGGTGCACTGGCTCGGCCTTGCCGTCCCGCCAGCGCGCCACCCGAGCGGTAGCCAGCGCCTGGCGCTCTGCCATGCCCATCGTTGCCCAGCGATCGGGCACGCCGCCGGGGTCGTCCTCAATACCGCTGGCGACGATCCGCGTGGTTGGAGTCCAGCCGCTAAACCCAAGGGCTGCAATCATGCCTTGCCGGTCAATTGCCAAGGCTATGGCCTCGCGATTTGCAGGATCAGCCAAAAAGCCGTCATCGTGCACTACCGCGAGGCCAAACAGGCCGATCACCGGATCGAGCTGCACCGTCCCGCGCGACAGGCCCGCCGCATCAACCAGCGGAAACTGTTCGATTGTTCCGCCCAGCACGACACTGGCTTCGCCGTGGTTGAATCGGGCCAGCGCGACGGAGGCCGGAAGCGCGCGCAAATGCAGTTCGCGGGTGCGATCTTGCCAATTGGGTACTGCAGGAAGCCCCAGTTCTTCCGGATCAAGCAAGGACAGGATCGCGACGTTTTTGTCTCGCTTGATCTGCATCGGCCCACCGCCTCGGCCCCGCTGCAGCAGGCCCAGTTCGGGCTGGGCGAGCAACATCAGTAGTTCAGGGCGGGGATGGGTCAGCCGCAATTCGATGACCCGCCCGGTCATCACCCGAATGTCGCTGATATCGGCAAGATCCCGCGCCAGGGCACTGCCTTGCAGGCCGTTGATCGCCGATCGGAGCGCGGCGCGCGCGGATTCGGCGGTCAATGTGCTGCCATCGGGCCAGTTGCCATCGCGCAGCCGGAAAATGTAGCTCAGTCCGTCGTCAGTCACTATCCAGCGGTCGGCAAGACCGGGAATAACCTGCGCTTGCTCATCAAGGGCGACAAGGCCTTGCGCCGTAGCCCCGAGCAGAAGCTGTGCGCCGGTCGAAAGTTGTCCAGTGGTCTTGAAATCAGTTTCCGGCGATCCAATTGCCACGACTTCGACCGTGGAGTCCTGGCGGTTGGTGCAGGCCGTCAGTTGCCATCCCGTCAAAAAGATGGTGCAGGTCCCGATGAGATGCATGGCTCGGCGCATGGCCTGGGCCTAGTCGATTTTCGCACTAACGGAAATGGCGTTTGGGCGGACAGCGAAGCTGCCGACAAATGATACCATGTGCTAAATCTTGCGCACGACGCCTGATCGCGAAACATCGGATAAGGGCGGCTTGGTAAACCGGGGCGAATGCTCCCCCGGCACAGCCGGCGAACGCGCAACCTTCGGATCAATCTCTTCGTTAAACGCAATTCCAAATCGATCATCCTGAACCCAGGCGATCGAACCATCGACCCAGCCGATATTGCGGATATGGACCTGCACCAGCGCACCGCGCATCACCCGGATTGAACCTTCGCCCATCATCCCGCCCGAGGACAGGTTGCGCATTTTGATACGGTGCTCTTCGTCGCTGCCATCGAGGCGCAGGTCGGCCATGACAAACAGGCTGTCACGTGCCAGCCGCCTCTGTTCTGCCTCGTCCATGCGCTTGCTCTGACATACCTCGGGTTATGCACACACGGCCAATACCAGTATGCGATCCGCAAAGCGATAATACGTCTGCGTGAGACAATGATAAAGCTGTAGGGGAAAAAAACCGTTAAAGCCCGACCAAGTACGCGGCTGGGACCGGATCAGGAAGCGGGCAAATCAATCATCACGGGAGATTTTTTCCCGCCGCTCGTGCGCTTCCTGTGCTTCGACAGTCATCGTAGCGATAGGCCTTGCGATCAGGCGGCCGATGCCAATCGGTTCGCCGGAAACTTCGCAATAACCGTATTCGCCCTCTTCGATGCGGCGCAATGCCGAATCGATTTTTGCGATCAGTTTGCGCTGGCGATCCCGGGTGCGAAGTTCGATACCCCAATCGGTCTCGCTCGAAGCTCGATCATTGAGATCGGGCTCGCGGATCGGGCCATCCTGAAGCTGCTGCAAAGTGTCGGCAGAAGCATCGAAGATCGATTTCTTCCACTCAAGCAGCAGCCGCCGGAAATAGTCCAGCTGCGCCTCGCACATATAGGGCTCGGCGTCGCTTGGCACATAGTCCCCGCCAATCGCGCGTTTGGCCTTGGCCAGGATATCGATTTCATCAGCAAATGCAGTTGGCATCGAATTCTCCGCAACAGTCCCCCCTAGACCGCTTGCGTCCTGCCGTCCCGAGCTTTCCCGGTGACCTTCAGCGTGCCAAGGCTGCCGCGCCTATAGGCATGCACTGAATGCCGCACAAGCGGCAATGCGATTGCCGCTGCGGATTAGCCTAAAAACCAGCAATTTGGCTGTATTTTGAGGGGGGCCCAACTTTTTCGGATCGCCGTTAACCAATTGTTGACCATAGTCGGGCGACCAAGTGGCTGCGCCGGGCAACAGGGGTTTCATCCGGCAATAGGGGGTAACCGATTATGAGTGCTGTCTGGATCGACAAGGATGTCTTCAACCCGGAATTTTCTGCCGAGATCGGCGAATCCGATTTGCTGGTGGCCAATTGCCTCGCGGCGGCCATGGAAAGCGACATCGACGCCTATTACGATCTCGGTGTCATCTTCTCGACAGGAAGCCACGGGGTCGGCTGCGATATGATCGAAGCTCACAAATGGTTCAATCTGGCAGCCGTCGCCGGCCACGCCGAAGCCCAGATGTGCCGCGCGGATATTTCTGAGGAAATGACCGCTCGCGAGATCGCCGAAGCGCAGCGCCGCGCCCGCCAGTGGTTGACCGAGTCCAGCCGCAAGGCCGCCTGAGCCTGGCTTAGAGCCTGATGACGTTAGGTTGCATCACCGTGACGAAGCTGATTTTGGCCCAGCACAAGAAGCGAGGAGAGAGCCATGCCATCGCATAGTGAGCGACGAGCGACGCCGGGATGGGCCAAAATCAGCCCGCCCCAAGGGGTTGCCGGTGATGCAACCTAACGTCATCAGGCTCTAGACCTTGCGGAAGGGCGTGCGTTCTCCAAGATACAGCTGATCCTGAGCAACACCGGCGCGTTCCCGCTTCAGGAAATCGGCAATCGCTTCGCGAAAGCCATCATGCACGATATAATGCGCAGACCAGGTCTGCACCGGCTCATAGCCGCGAGCCAATTTGTGACCACCTTGGGCCCCGGCTTCGACCCGCTTCAGCCCCCTCGCAATGGCAGCATCGATCGCCTGATAATAGCATAGCTCGAAATGCAGGAACGGCTTGTCGGCCAACGCCCCCCAATAGCGGCCATACAGCGCATCCTTGCCAATGAAATTGAGCGCGCCTGCAAATGGCCTGCCCTCGCTGTAAGCCATGACCAGCAGGATCTGCTCGGCCATCCGCTCGCCCAGCAGGGAGAAAGCCTGGCGCGTCAGATAAGGCTGGCCCCATTTGCGGGCACCGGTATCCTGATAGAAGTGCCAGAATGCATCCCAATGCGTTTCGCTAATGTCCGCCCCGCTCAGCGAACGGATTTCTACCCCGGCCTGCGCCGCCGCGCGTTCCTTGCGGAGATTTTTGCGCTTGGCCGATGACAGTGCGGCCAGAAAATCGTCGAAACAACTATAGCCGCGGTTTTCCCAGTGAAACTGGATGTCGCTGCGGATCAGCCAGCCAGCCGCCTCGAACAGCGGGAGCTGGGCGGGTTCGATAAAAGTCGCGTGCGCGGATGACAGGTTCTGCATGACGCAGAGCTGCTCAGCGGCGCGCAGCAGCGCCGGCGCGAGCGCCGCGTTTTGGGTGAGGATTCGCGGACCAGTTGCCGGAGTGAACGGCGCAGCGATCTGCAGCTTGGGATAATAGCGCCCCCCGGCGCGCTGCCAAGCATCGGCCCAGCTATGATCGAAGACAAATTCGCCTTGGCTATGCGATTTGACATAGGCAGGCAGGGCTGCCGCGAGATTTCCATCGCTGCCATCGATCAGTAACGGCGCAGGTTGCCAGCCGCTGCGTCCACCGACACTGCCTGAATCTTCGAGTGCACTGAGGAAGGCATGCGAAACAAACGGATTGCCGCCATTCGTCAGCCTGTCCCATTCGCCCGTCGAGAGTTCCGCCACTGAGGTGCCGACGCGGACTTCCAGCTGGCCAGTCACACTGCCCCCGCACCTTCGGCAATCGGCGCATCGGCATGGAGCCTGGCGCGTTCCAGCAATTCGGGGCTCCGCACCGTCCAGGCAACGACTGGCAGCCCGCGCTTGCGCTGCGCCGACGCAAAGCGACTGGGCAGGTCGCGGATGTCGTAGGCTAGGAAATCCGGGCTAGCCTGCCATAGCGACAGTCGGCGTCGCATGCGGCCGAATATGGTGTGATCGTTTTCCTCGGTAACGACCAGGCCGCGAACGCTGAGCGATGCGTAGCGCTTGAACCATCTCGGCACACGCGGATCAAAGCTCATAACGCCATGCGGACCGCGATAGCCTTCTAGCACGCGTAGCACCGCCAGGCAGACGGACAGCGCTCGCATATTCCGGTGCGACTTCACTTCGATCAGCAGCGGCACTCTGCCGCCGATTTGATCAAGCACCTGCCGCAAGGCCGGGATAGTATCCACACCGCCGGTGAGCCGGATCGCGCCTAGTTGCGCTGCCGTCCGCTCATCGAGCGGCCCGGTCTCGCCGGTCAGGCGGTCCAGCCCGTAGTCATGAAATACCATGGCCTGCCCGTCCGCCGATCGCTGAACATCCAGTTCAATCCCCATGCCGCGCTCGATAGCGGCCGCAAAAGCGGCGGGGGAGTTTTCCGGGACGCCAGGGCCATGCAGGCCGCGATGAGCATAGGCTTGCCCACCAATCCAGCGGACCCGTTCGGGATCGGGCGCCGGAGCCAAGCGGCGATCAAGCGGGGTGAACAGCGACAATCGCATCGACCTCAACTGCCGCACCAAGTGGCAGAACCGGCACTCCGACCGCGCTGCGGGCATGTTTGCCGGCATCCCCGAACAGCGCCGCCATCAATTCAGAAGCGCCGTTCGCCACCTTCGGCTGATCGGTAAAATCCGCAGTGGAGCTGACAAAGGTCCCCAGCTTGACGATCCGCTCGACGCGTTCGAGCGAGCCGAGCGCGGCCTTGAGCTGTGCCAGGATCATCAGGCCGCAGGCCCGCGCCGCCTCGTAGCCCTCGCCGGTGGTAACATCCTCGCCCAGTCGGCCTTTTACCAGCACGCCGTCAATGAACGGCAATTGCCCCGACACATGGGCCAAGCCGACAGCGATAACCACTGGCACATAGGCCGCCACGGGTGCGGCCGGCTCCGGCAGGACCAGTCCCAGTTTGGCCAGCTTTGCTTCGATTTCCGAGTCAGTCATGAGACGGGGAATAGAGCCTGTCGAGCAGCCAGGGCAAGGCCCCCTCCCAATCGTCAATCCGGGCGTGGGCGTGGCCGGCCTTGTGGGCACAGGCGATGTGCGCCGCGATCATCGGCTCGCCGCACAGATGCAGCCGTGCGACATGCGGCGCCAGTTCGGCGACCGAATCGTGATGCTGCGCGAGATCGTCGATGAAGATCGCCTGCGCCGGCTGGTATTCATCGAGAATTGCCTTGAGTGCAGGTCCTTTGGGTCCCTGATTGGTAAACACCTTGAGATTGATGCCATGATCGGCAAGCTGGCGCGTCCTGCTCTCCTGCCGGTGATCCTGCAGATTGGTCAGCACCACCACATCGGCATGCTCGCCCAGTGCTGCCATTGCGGCGACCGAGCCGGCAATCGGATGCTGGCGGTGCATCTCGCTGTCAAAGAACAGATTGAGCAGCGGCCATACTTCGGCGGCTTCGACCCGCTCGCCATTGTCGCGCCGGGTCATGGCCTGGTGAAACTCGTTGCCCGCCAGCTCGAAATCGATGCCATGCGCTTCGCCCAGCCAATCTCGGAATGGGCCGATCATGTGGAGCAAGACTTCATCGCAGTCGGTGATAACCAGTGGGCGGGTCATCTGGCTAATCTTTCGCGCGCTTCGACGAGATCCTTCGGCGCGACGCCAAGCGACTCGGCCGCAGTGACCAGATCGGGCTCATGCGCGCAGAGAAAATCGAGCACCGCGCCAAGCAAACCGGCATCGCCCACGCCGACGCGCAGCGCTTCAGGGGTCAGACCAGTCAGCGAAAGAAGTCGCTGCGCCCGGTCGTCTTCCGCCAGCACCCAGACAAGTGCTCGCAAAGCCAGCGCCTCAGGATCGCCGAGTGCGTTTGACTTCGGGGATGAGCGGTCACGCAGAATTGTCAGCCTCACTTCCAGCGCATAGAGATATGCCTCACCCAGATGGGGCACAGGCAGGCAAATGGCAAAGCGAATCCTCGTTGTCGAGGACAACGATCTCAACCGCAAACTGTTCTGCGACGTGCTGCGCAGCCAAGGCTTTGCGGTCGAGCCATGCGCCGACGGGCTCGAAGCTTTGGGCCGTGCGCGCGATTTCGTGCCCAACCTGATCATCATGGACATCCAGCTGCCCAATGTTTCGGGGCTGGAGCTGATCGAACAGGCCAAGGCCGACCCGGTCCTGCGTTCGATCCCGGTGCTGGCGGTGACTGCTTATGCGGGGATTGGCGATGAACAGCGGATCAGAGATGCCGGCGCCGACTCCTATCTGGCCAAGCCGGTTTCGATCGGGCCGTTCATGACAGCGGTGCGCGCACTGGTTTGAATAACAAACGGGCGAGAGGAGGACTACAATGACCGAAGACAAATTGCAGCAATTGCTGGACTACAAGGAAATTTGCGAACTCAAGCACAGCTTCGGCCGCCTCGCGGATGCCAAGGACTGGGAAGCATTCAAGAATCTTTTCACGCCTGATGCCACGTTTGACCTTGGCACCGGCGAGCTGATGACTGGCGGCGAGACCTATGCCTATGCGGTGAGGGACATGCTCACAGGCGCGATTTCGCTTCACCGCTTCCTGATGCCGGAGATCACATTCGACGGCCCCACCGAGGCACGCGGCATCTGGATGCTCAATGACTACAACGAATGGCCGTCCGATCCAGTGACCGGAGAGCGCTGCGCCTACAAGGGCTATGGCCGCGAATACGAGACCTATCGGAAGATTGACGGCACATGGAAGATTACGAGCTGGCGCCTGCGATATGACCGCCTCGATCCGGTTCCCACTGCTCCCTTGCCCAAGTACATGTCCGGCGGACCCGACGCCATGCGCGATGACGCCTACCTATCGGCGGTGGTCGATCCCAGGGGATCGTAAACCTGCACAATCCAGAGAACCATTGCAGACCTGACTTGACAATCGACATGCCACGCCGCTTTTGCGCCGCATTCCACTCCCATTGCCTCACCATTCCTCTGGAGCCCTGACTTATGGACCGCGCCGAAACCGAAGCCCGAATCGCGGCGATTATCGAGCCATTCAACAAGAAGGGCATTCCCCTCGACGTTGCCGCCACCTTCGTCGGCGATTTCGAGTTCGACAGTCTGACCGTGATGGATTTCGTCGCGGCGATCGAAGACGAGTTCGACATCATCATCAGCATGAACCAGCAGGCCGAGATCGAGACTTATGGGCAGCTCGTTGATGCTGTGATGAAGTTGGGGAGCTGATGCCAAGGTTGCCGCTGGCAGAGGAACTTGAATATGCCCGGTTGCCGTAGGCAGAGGAACTTGAAAAGCGATGACTGACCTCTTTTCCAAATTCGATCCGATGATCGAATTGCGCGCCGGGCTGCTCGCCTCGGGCGTGACCGATCCGTTCTCCATGGTGATGGAGCGGGTGCTTTCACCCACCGTCGCGGTATGCAATGGCCGCGAGACGATTTTGCTCGGCACCTACAATTACATGGGGATGACCTTCGATCCCGATGTCATCGCCTCAGGCAAGCAGGCGCTCGATGATTTTGGCAGCGGCACGACGGGAAGCCGCGTGCTCAACGGAACCTACGCAGGGCACCGCGCAGTCGAGGAAGCGCTGAAGGAATTCTACGCGATGGACCACGCCATGGTCTTCTCAACCGGCTATCAGGCCAATCTCGGCATTATCAGCACCATGGCCGGCAAGGGCGATTACATCGTCCTCGATATCGATAGCCACGCTTCGATCTGGGACGGCTGCAAGCTGGGCGACGCCGAGGTGGTGCCTTTCAAGCACAACGATATCGAAGCCATGGACAAGCGGCTGGGGCGCATTCCCGAGGGCGCGGGCAAGCTGGTGATCCTGGAGGGCGTCTATTCGATGATGGGCGATATCGCGCCCCTCAAGGAGATGATCGCTGTTGCCAAGCGGCATGGGGCAATGGTGTTGGTCGATGAAGCGCATTCGATGGGCTTCATCGGGCCGAACGGTCGCGGTGTCGCAGAAGACCAGGGCTGCCTTGAGGACGTCGATTTCGTGATCGGCACGTTCTCCAAGAGCGTCGGAACGGTCGGCGGCTTCTGCGTGTCAAATCATCCCAAGTTCGAGATCCTGCGGCTCGTCTGCCGCCCCTATGTATTCACCGCCAGCTTGCCACCCAGCGTTGTGGCGACCGCTGCGACTTCCATCCGCAAACTGATGCATGGCTCGAACAAACGGGCGCATTTGTGGGAAAATTCGAAGACGCTGCACAAGAGCTTGCGCGACAAGGGGTTCCAGCTTGGTACCAGCGAAGCGCAAAGTGCGATCATCGCAGTGATCATGCCGGATCTGGAAAAGGGCGCCGCCATGTGGGAGGCGCTGCTCCACGAGGGACTTTATGTCAATCTGGCCAGGCCCCCGGCGACGCCTGCGGGCATGACCTTGCTGAGGTGTTCGCTCTGCGCCGAGCATACGGCAGAACAGGTGCAGACAATCATCGGCATGTTTGAGCGGGCTGGGAAGGCGATCGGAATTATTGCATAAGCGCAGTTCCGGCATGGGAGGAGAGCGATGAATTACAGCATGGCAATCCCGCAAAAGACCCGCGACCTGCACAATCACCACAAGGATTCGGCCGTCCGGGATAAATTCGAGTTCCGCGATGATGACGTCATCGTTGCGACATACGCCAGGTCGGGGACAACCTGGACTCAGCAGATCGTTGGGCAGTTGCTGCTAGGACCGATCCTCATGCAGTCCTGACTCGCGATCAGTCCTTCTCGCGAAATTGATCGTGGCAGTTTTTGCAAGCGCCACCCAGTCCCTTCATGCCTTCGCCCAGAGCGCCGACATTGCCAGCTTGCGCCAGCGCCTGGAACTTGGCGGCTTCCTCGACGAATTTCGCCGTCGCCTGCTTGAACTGGTCGGGCTTGGTCCAGACGGTCTGAAGGGCATCTGTCTTCAGGCCGTCCGCCGGGCCGCTGCCCGCCGGGAACCATGTCTCGACCTTGGGAGCAAAGCCATTGATGGTAGCGGCCGCTGCCTGAATTTTCCCGATGTCTGGCGTAGGGGCCTTGAGCTGGTCGGCAATAATCTTGAACGCGTCGCCGATATGCTCGAAAATCTCGTGACGAGAATCTGCAGCCCGGCCGGCTGGCGTATCGGGGTTGCCGCATGCTGACAGGCCGAGTGCGAGCAAGGGTGCGGCGGCAAGCAAAAAACGCATGATCTATCACTCCAGAACTGATCGGGCACTTTCTGCAACAGTCTGCTTTGGCAAGCAATTCGCAGTTTGTATCAACCTTGCCTGGGTTGCCTGGGCACCAATGGCCGGTGATAGCTGACATCGGTCCTGTCGCGCGCTGCCTGGCAGGGCTCATCGGCAGTATAGGCGGGCGGCACCAAGGCATTCATCGCGGAATCGGCGATATCGAACTTGCCTTCGATGATGCAGACCCGGTTGGCGATGCGCCATTCGGGCCCTGATTTTCCGGCACGCTTCTGAAAGTGATCGATATAACGACCAGTCGAAATGAAATGCGGCGGCTCGGCGCGCACGCCAGTGAACTGGTAATAGGTCTCGCACCAGGCATCATCGCCCTGCAAGTCACAGAAATGATTGAGGATGGCGTGCTGGGTCGATTCGTGCGCAATCGTCGTGCCATCGGCCCAGGCGATGAAATCATCGGGGTGACCGACATAATTGCCGTGATCCTCAATGGCATCATCCCAATAGCAGCTGCGCGCAAGCTCGAAATCCAGCCGGTCCAGCCCGCGGCCATAGCGAATCATCACCTGGTGAATTTCATCGCGGTCAACCAGATCGCGCAGCTTCTTTTCGAGTTCGGAATCTATAGCCATCGCTCTATCCTTTCAGAAATTCCAGCACCGGCGGGGCCATCAAGGGCCAGCGTTCAAAGCGGCCGCGCCGGGCTGGAACATCGTTGGGGAAAGTGGAGACATAATTCCACTCCTGATCTTGCCACGGCGGCTCGCGCAAAATCGAACCGGGAATAAGTTCATGCACCCATTCGCTGGTGCGCCGGGTATGCGCCATGTCACTCTTGCCGCTGCGGAACAACAGCACCGGCATGGTCAGCTTGGCGAAATCGGCAGGCATGATGCCAGGCATTGGAGTTTCGTCGCTAAAATTGAAAGCCTTGGCCCATCTCTGCATGGCTGCGATGAATTCCTCGGGATCCTGTCGCAGCAGGATATCGCGGATGCGCGGATTGCGGCTGATCTGATCGGCCCAGCTCGGCAAGGCAGCGACAGCCTCCATTCCCCCCTTGGCGGCGGCCGCGACCTGATCGCCGCAATAGAACCAGGCCAGTCCAGCGAGGCCAACTGCGCCGCCGCTGAACCACCATGCCGCTATCTTGGCGACGTTATCGGGCATGCGAATTCCGGCCATAAGCGAAATGCGCGATCCGGCCGAACCGCCAACCAGCGTGATGTCTTTGAGGCCGAGCGCCTGCACAAGACCGACCAGCGCTTCAGCGTTCATGACTGACTCAGTCGGCGCGGTGAAGTCGATGTCGGATGCGCCGCAGCCGGGGCGGTCCCACAGCAGTACCCGGTAGCCATTATCGGCAAAGATTTGCCCGAGATCGGGGACCCCGGCCGTTTGCCGCGGGTAACGTCCGCCGGGGGTCAGCACCAGCGGCGGCGCCCCTTCATCACCAATCAATTCGTAATCAAGTTCCAGCCCGCCGACTTCGATCCGCGCCATTCCATTTTCCTCTCCAGCCCTCCGCTTCTGGAGGATGGGCAAATCCCATCACACCATGGTTTCTGACAGAATCTTTCCGCCAATACCGTCATTTTCGAACCGTCCGAGACCATAATCGCCCTTGATCGTGGTACGATGCATGGTGCGGCTCTCGTTGGGATTATTGCCCGAAACCGTGTGAAGCATCCGCCAGTTGTCCCACACGATGAATTCAGTGGGCTTCCAGCGATGATGATAGCTGCACTTTTCGGCGAGGCGGTTGATGGTCTGTGCGACTTCTTCAAGCAGCGCGTTGCCGTCTGCATTCTCCTTACCGACGATCCCTTCGGACATGTAGGCGGAAACGTGGAGCACCTTCTCGCCGCTCTTCCGGGTCCAGACTGCCGGATGGATCGCTCGAGGCATGGCGGCGGCCTGCTTGTTGAACTCCTCGTTCATAGGCTTGGCGCGGATGATCTTCATGTCTGCGGGCTTGCCAAACTTCATCTGGCTGTATTGCGTGGAGAGAGTGTAAAGAATTTCCGTGCCCTCAATCCGGGCGAGCAGGTCCTTGGGGAAGGTCTTGTAGAGCGCTATGCCATCAGCAAAGCCTGTGATGCCGCCGTCCTCGACGATATCGATCGCACGCAACACGCCCGCGCGGTTGAGCTCGTTGTTGTAACAGTGGTCAAAATGCCAGGGCAGCCAGTGCGCAACCTGCTTGCCGTTCAGCTCGACAATTCCGCCGTATTCAGGCGTCACTGCGATCTTGATGACCCCGGGCATGGTGTCCTGATCGACACGACTGAGCGATTTGACGGGATGCTCCTTGAGCGGACCAATCGCATTGCTGATTGCCAACTGCAATTCATCGCTCGGTTCGACATCTTCGAAAACGATCATGCCATGCTGATCGAACAGGCTGGCGATCTCCTGGCGAACAGTCGGATCGTTCGCCTGTTCGAGGGTAAGTCCGCCAATGCGGATGCCGAATGTCAGGTCGTTGGCCAGAGGCCTGATGTCCCGCATTGCCATGATGCTATCTCCTGTGAATTCCAAATGCCTCCAAGATGCCACATGTTGCCGAGGCCTGAAATATTAAGCTGGCTTAGCTTTTGGAGGGGCTGGCCGCAACCATCTCGCATTTTTCGCTGACCGCTCTAGTCCCGCCGCTCAAGACGGAAAAAAGCACATAGCCGGACACAACGATCACCACGAACGCTGCGACAAGCCAGCCAAGGTACTTGTCAATGAAGGTCTTGATCGGTGGGCCGAACAGGCGGAACAGGATGCCGATCGAGAGGAAGATGACCCCACGCGAAATGGCGCTGGCAGCAATGAATGTAAGCAAGGGGAATGAAATGAAACCCGCAGTGACCGATAGCAAAAGAAACGGGATCGGCGTTGCTGCCTTGAAGACGATGATTTCGGTTCCGTATTCACGGAGGTAACACGCCGCCCTGGGAAAACTTTCACTCATTCCCAACAGCGCCAGCAATTGACTGCCAATCGTATCGTAGACGAAATGGCCAATCATATAGCCAAATATTCCCCCCAGGATCGACATGGCTGTGGTGATCAGCGCGAACCGCACTGCCTTTTTGGGTTCGGCCAGGCACATCAGTCCCAACAATGGATGTGGCGGAAAGGGAAAAAGGCCCCCGTCAGCGAAAGCAAAAAACGCGAGCCACCATGCGGCGTGTGGATGAGCGGCCTTGGCCATGGTCCAGTCGTAAAGGCGGCGCAGCATTGGGTTGGGTCTCCGAAAAGTCAGTAGCTGCTTAAAGAGGCGCGGGAATCACCGCAAGGGTCTCCGAATATAACCCATACGGCACTTTATTCTTGACATCGTCACGCTCTTTGGGTACATATTGTGAACATCGCGATTGTCCGATTCGCTTCGGACGCATCGCTCCCCAATCATTTCGGAAATCCCATGACAGCAACGAGCATATCGGCGCGGGCGGCGAAGCGCGTGCGGCGCAAGGATGTGCGGCGCAATGCCAATGGCACCTATGCCGCCGAACTTGAAAGTCTGCCGCAGAACTGGCGCGCCGAATTTCTCGCCGCGTTGGCGGAAACTTCCAATGTCAGCCGCGCTTGCGAGCATGCCGGCGTCAGCCCCGGCACGGTCTATGACCTGCGCCGCCGCGACACCGGATTTGCCAGCCGATGGATGGATGCGCTGTGCGAGGGCTATGATAATCTTGAGATGGAAATGCTGTTCTTTCTGCGCAACGGCGAAAGCACGGAGCCGGGGGCTAAGCGCTTCAATTTTCCCGTGGCGCTGCGCATGTTGCTGGCACACCGCGAGAATGTGATCCGCGAGAAGGCCCGGCGCAGGCACGTGACCGTCGAGGAAGTGCGCACCTCGATTGATCGCAAGGTCGCCGAGATGCGCGAGCGGGTGCTGGCTGCCAGGACGGCCGCGAGCGCTGCTGAAGACAATTCGCAAGCTGCATCAGATGACGAAAGCTGAACGGCAGGCGCTGGCCGAGCGCCAGGCCTGGCTGGCCGAAGCGGCAGAGCATGAGTGCGACAAGATCTCCCGCCAGCTGGCGCCGGGCGAACGCGACGAACTGCCCTACCACTGGCGCTTTGTCGCACGCGATGCCCAATTGCCGCCAGTTGGCGACTGGAGCACCTGGCTGATTCTGGCCGGGCGCGGCTTTGGCAAGACCCGCGACGGGGCGGAATGGGTGATCGAGCTTGCGGAAAGCGCACCGGGCGCGCGGATTGCGCTGGTTGCGGCAACCCTTGGCGAGGCACGCCGGGTTATCATCGAAGGCGAGAGCGGCATCCTTGCCTGCTCGGAGCCAGCGCGGCTGCCCGATTTCGAGCCGTCGCTGCGGCTGCTGACCTGGCCCAATGGCGCCCAGGCAACGCTCTATTCCGCTGGCGAGCCCGAGAGCTTGCGCGGGCCGCAACACAGCCACGCCTGGTGTGACGAAGTGGCGAAATGGGATAACGGCACCGGCAAGGCGGTCGCCGCCTGGGACAATCTGCTGCTCGGCATGCGCATGGGGGAGCACCCCCGCGTGCTGGCGACAACCACGCCGCGTGCGGTGCCGCTGTTGCAGCGGCTGCTTGCCGAACCCGATGTGGCCGTGACGCGGGGCACGACCGAAGATAACAAGGCCAACCTGCCTGCGCGCTTTATCAGCGGCATTCGCCGCACCTATGGCAAATCGCTGCTGGCAAGGCAGGAACTAGATGGCGAGATGATCGCTGATCTGCCCGGTGCGCTGTGGACCCGGAGTCTGCTGGAAGATTGCCGTGAGGCGGCGGCCTCATCGCCGCCAGCGCGCGTAGTGATTGGCGTTGATCCGCCCGCCTCGGCAGGAGGCGATGCCTGCGGAATTATCGTGGTCGCACTGGGCGAGGATGGCGTTGCCAGAGTTCTCGCCGATGCCTCGGTGGCAAAGCCCAGCCCGGAACGCTGGGCCCGGGCCGTGGCGCAAGCCGCGCGGGTGTGGAATGCCGACCGGGTGATTGCCGAGGCCAACCAGGGCGGGGCGATGGTCGGCAGCGTGCTGCGCGCCGCAGAAATCTCGCTGCCGATCAAGCTGGTGCACGCCAGCCGAGGCAAAGTGGCCCGCGCCGAGCCGGTCGCGGCCTTGTACGAAGCAGGGCGCGCGCGACACGCGGGGACTTTTCCTGCGCTGGAAGACGAGCTGTGCGGGCTGATCCAGGGCGGGGCCTACCAGGGCCCAGGCCGCTCACCAGACCGGGCCGACGCGCTGGTCTGGGCGCTGAGTGAACTGATGCTGGGACGGAGGGGGAGGCCCAGGGTGTGGGTGGAGGGATAAAAAGAGCAAGCTGGTCAATATAGGAAATTTCCTAAATATGGTAAAATCGGTGCTGAATTAGCGCTCCAAGCACCATTTTTCAATCAAGCGTCCTCTAGCTCTATGCAGATTTCTGCATAGAGCTAGAGGACGCTTGATGTCAAGCGCATCTTAGCCTCTATGGAAGCTCTGACTGACAAGTGCACGAAAATGACCACGACCAACCGCTCACTACAGTGTTTTGCCCATGGCCGCGACGGCGATTGGGAAGCAATTTGCATTGACTTGGATATTGCCGTTCAAGGCACATCTTTTCAAGAAGTGCAATCAACATTAAATGATGCCGTTCGATCATATGCATCTCTCGTGTCGAACGAAGATCCAGTAACGAGGGCCAACCTGCTGAACCGTAAGGCACCGTGGCATGTGATTGCGAAGTTGTGGATTGGCATACTTATTTCAGGCATTCTGGATGGACGTCGCGGCGAGGAGCAGGCTAGTTTCCCGCTCCCATGCCCCGCCTAAGACTGACATTTCGAGAATTTGTGGATATCATCGAGCGCCATGGCTTTATCTTGGTTCGCCAAGAGGGGAGCCATAGGCATTACCGTTATTGCAACGGCCCCGACGTTAGATTGGTTACAGTCGCCGGGCATCGAGACACCGATGTAATCCTCCCGAAAACTCTGGCGTCGATGATGCGTCAGTCCGAATTGCCGAAGGCAGCATTCCGCAAGTGAGGTAAGTTCCGAGACCTGAGTTGGTCCGTCGCCCACATCCAATGCATTCACAATGAACTGTGTCAGCGAGTCAAAGCCCAACTGGGGCATTGGCTCGGATTGCTTTGCCAAACTGACCGTACAGAAAGGCCCCCCATGTCATTCCTCCAATCGCTCGCCTCCGCCTTCAAGGGCGGGAGCGGGAAAGTGCCGCTTGCGCGCAACTTTACTTCGCCCTGGGTGTTCGCCGATGTGGGCGGCAGCGGGGCGGGCTATGAATACAACCGCTCCGTTCGGCGCGCCTATCTGGAAAATCCGGTGGCGCAGCGTGCTGTCCGGCTGGTGGCCGAGGGAATTGGCGGGGCACCGCTGGTGCCTGCCGATGCCAGGCTGGAAGCGCTGGTCGGCGCGACCAGCGCCGGGCAATCACTGCTTGAAACGCTCGCATCGCACTTGCTGCTTCATGGCAATGGTTATGTCCAGGTCATGAAAGACGGGGCAGGAAGGCCCGTGGAGCTCTTCGCCCTTCGGCCCGAGCGGATGACGGTGGTGGCGGGCAGCGATGGCTGGCCAACTGCCTTTAACTACCGGGTTGGCGAGCAGAGCCTGACGATCCCGTTGCTGGATGAGGATGCCTCGCCCAACCTCATCCACATCAAGGATTTCCATCCCGCCGACGACCATTATGGCGCGGGCTGCCTTACCGCTGCCGATGCGGCTGTAACCACCCACAATGCGGCCAGCGCATGGAACCGGACCCTGCTCGAGAACGCCGCCCGGCCCTCCGGCGCGCTGGTCTACGATGGCGGCGATATGGGGGGCCTGACCACGGATCAGTTCGAACGCCTAAAAGGGGAGTTGACCCAGGCGTTCTCCGGACAGTTCAATGCCGGGCGGCCGATCGTCCTTGAAGGCGGGCTCAAGTGGCAGCCGCTTGGGATGTCGCCCGCAGACATGGATTTCGCGACGCTCAAGGCTGCCGCCGCGCGCGACATTGCCCTGGCTTTCGGGGTGCCGCCGATGTTGCTCGGCCTGCCGGGCGATGCGACCTACGCCAATTATCGCGAGGCGAACCGTGCGCTGTGGCGGCTGACGCTGCTGCCGCTCAGCCAGAAGATCTTCTCGGCGCTTGGTGAAGGGCTGGCAGTCTGGTTTCCAGAAAGCCCGTTGGCGATCGATCTCGATCGCGTTCCCGCGCTTTCGGAAGACCGCGAGCGATTGTGGGCCCAGGTCAACGATGCCACTTTTCTCTCGGACGCCGAGAAGCGTGCCCTTCTCGGCTTGCCCGAAGTGCCAAAGGATGCGGAGAACAAACAATGAACAATGCCGATATGCTGGCCGGACTGCTCGCCCAAGCGGCGCAGGAAGGGGCCGATCATGTAACCTTGCGTGCGATTGTCGAGGAAGCCAGCGAAATCGGCGCGCAGCGCGTGCTTGGACGGATGGGGCTGGATGACGAAAATGCCCCGGGCGACCTGTCCGAACTGCGCCAACTGCTCCGCGCCTGGCGCGATGCGAAATCGACGGCCTGGCGCGAGACAGTCAACTGGATTGTGCGCGGCGCACTGGCTTTGCTGCTGGTCGGCATCGCAGTGCGAATGGGTGCTGCGGATATGCTCAAGTGAGCGAGCCTGCCCGGCGCTTGCGATTCGCGGGCTATGCCGCACTGTTTGGCATTCGTGACGCCGGCGGCGATGTCATCCATAGTGGCGCTTTTACTCGAACTTTGGCCGATCAGCGTCAGCCGATCCCGTTGTTTTGGCAGCACCGGCCGGAGATGCGGATCGGCTGGGTCGAGAGCATTGCCGAGGATGCGAAGGGGCTGCGGCTTGTCGCCTCGATCGACAATCCCGAAGGCGGGGCCGGCATGGCGCTCAAGCAAGGCAAGGCCAGTGGCCTCAGCTTTGGTTACCGGGCCAGGGGCTTCAGCCGCAATGCCGCCGGGCGCGACCTGACCGATATACAACTGTTCGAAGTCAGCCTCGTCACGCACCCCATGCAGCATACTGCCCGCGTGCACCTAGTTGCTTGAACATCATACGTTTTTGTGTGGCCGCCCCAGTTCCCGCTCTTGCTAGAATTTGGCGGCCTTTTTGTGAAAGGTAAATGCCCCATGGATACCACTGCCCCCATTACCGCCGACCAGACGGCTGTCGATCCACTTGCCGGTTCATTCGATCTGGTTACCCGCCTGGATACTACCGAAGGCGAGGTTTCGTCGCTCAGGACCGACGTCGATGAAGTCAAGACCCGCCTCGACCGGGTAAGCCGCGCTGCGGCCCGTCCCGTGCTCGATGCGGCCCAGTCGCAGACTTCGAGCGATCTGCAGGTCAAGAGCTTCGTCGATGGCTATCTGCGCAAGGGCCTGACGGAGGAACTGAAGTCGCTCTCAGGCACCGTGTTGTCGGATGGCGGCTATGCGGTTCCGCGGCCGATTGACGCGCGGCTATCCGAGACGCTGCTCAAGATCAGCCCGATCCGCCAGATCTCACAAGTCGTCCAGGTCGGCAGCGCTGGTTACCGCAAGCTGATCACCACTGGCGGCACGCCCTCGGGTTGGGTCAGCGAGACCGCCGCACGGCCCATCAGCAACACGCCAACATTTGTCGAGATCGTGCCACCCACCGACGAACTCTATGCCAACCCCGCAGCGAGCCAGGCCATGCTTGACGATGCTGCCTTCGATATCGAGCCCTGGCTGGCCAATGAGATTGCGATGGAATTCGCCCGCGCCGAAGGTGCGGCATTCGTAAATGGCACTGGCACCAACCAGCCCAAGGGCTTCCTTGCCACTCCGACAGCCGCGACTGCCGATGGCGTCCGCGCGTTTGGTACGCTGCAATACACTGTGACCGGCAACGCCACGACCCTCGGCACCAGCCCCGAACTCAAGCTGATCGATCTGGTCCATTCGCTCAAGGCGGGCCATCGCCAGAATGCAACGTGGGTGATGAATGCCGCAACCTTGGCAGAAGTGCGCAAGCTCAAGGCGGCTGACGGCAGCTTCCTGTGGCAGCCGGGCATTGCCAGCGGTCAGCCGGACCGCCTGATCGGTTACCCGGTCATCGAGGCCGCTGACATGCCCGATATCGCGGCCAACGCGTTCCCGATCGCATTCGGCAACTTCATGGCCGGATATCTGATCGCGGAACGCAGCACGACTTCGATCCTGCGCGATCCGTTCACCAACAAGCCCTTCGTCCACTTCTATGCCGTGAAGCGGATCGGCGGCCAGGTTCTCGACTCTGAAGCGATCAAACTGCTGAAGATCTCGACCTGATGACTGCCTGATCGGGCGGCTTCCCTCGCTGTCCGATCCGCGCCCGCGTCCATCCAACCGCTTATCCCCAGCTTGTCGAGGGACGCGGGCGCAATTTTTTCAACCGTAACCATGGAGACCGCCATGAAGCGGGCAATAGTCACGCCACCTGTGCTGTCACCGGCTGCGCTGGACGAGCTGAAGCAATGGCTCGGAATATCCACTGCACAAGACGACGCACCGCTCACCAGTTTGCTGCGCGCGGCGCTGGAAACCTGTGAAGCCTTTACCGGCTCAGTTCCGATCCAGGCAGACTGCGAGGAAGTGCTTCCTCTGAGCGGTGACTGGCAGAACCTGCAAACGCGCCCGGTTCAAGCCATAACCGCCGTTCAGTCGATCGCCGCCGATGGCTCGCGGAGCAATCTCCCGGCCAGTGCCTATGCCATCGACCTCGATGCGGATGGCGGCGGAAGAGTGCTGATAAGCGCTCCCG
>JBDSSP010000094.1:0-15879 GCA_039928735.1 Novosphingobium sp.
GAACAAGTGGCGCGTTGGTCCACCGCGCGAATGTCCGCCCATTCGCATCCCCCCCAGTCACAACGAGCCGTATTTGAGGAGCCTAGAGTGGGGATGAGGTGGGGCGCTTCGTACGTCCAAGGCAGATACGCTATCTAAGCACTTGAAATTAATGGTGGGCGCGGCAGGGTTTGAACCTGCGACCCCACCCGTGTGAAGGGTGTGCTCTACCGCTGAGCTACGCGCCCGCTCGTGCCGATGGCCGAATGCGGAAGGCGCCTTTAAGCACTGCTGCATCAATTGACAAGCGCTGGTGGCGGCCTAGATGCGCAGGCCATGAGTGAAGAAATCGAACCTGGACCCGAAGCTGTCGATGCACCTGCCGCTGCGGCTCTTCCTGCTCGCGCGACCGACGTACCGCCGGATCGTCTGGCAATTAACCCCAAAAACCCATTTTTCGACGCCGACCAGCTGCGCCGCGGTATAGGGATTCGCTTCAAGGACGTGGTGCGCACAAATGTCGAGGAATATTGCATTTCCGAAGGTTGGGTGCGGGTTCAAGCCGGCAAGGCGATGGATCGGAAGGGGCAACCGTTGACGATCAAGCTCAATGGCCCAGTCGAAGCTTGGTTCGAAGACCTCGGCGTCGATGCGCCGAAAGCCAAAGCGTGATCAGCGCGCGCTGGCGATCTGCAATCGCCGCGCAATGATTTCACCGATTGGATCATCTGAGCTGCGCGATGCGATGATGTTCGGCGCAGTTGGAACTGTGCCGGTTGGCTGATTGTAGATAAATCCGCGCACCGGCCAGTGGGTTGTGCCCAAACCGGCAATCGGCGCAAACCACACGCGGACTTCGCTCCAGTCGTTGCCGGGCGAAACATCGATGGCGCGGACATTGTCTTCGATCTGCCCTCGGCGTCCATCAATCTCAGACCAGTTTGCGTGGCGGAGCAGCACCGTGCGCGAATCGACGATCTGGCTCACGGCGGCTACGTGGCCCAGCCGCATGTTGCCGTAGGGGCTGAATGCCATCACCGCCCCGACACGTGGCAAATGGCCTCGTGCATAGTGACCTTCGGCCTGATCCCACCAGGTGTGGGCATCCCCGAATATGCGAATGCCCGACACCTGGCGTGCATAGGGTACGCATTGGAGATAAGCTTCAACAGCACCCCCACCGCTGGAATTGCGATCAATTTCAACAGCCGTATCGGCCAGGGCAGACGAATCCAGCCCGGAGACTGACAACAGCAAGAGGAGTGAGGTGCGCAAGATCATGCGGTTTGTTTAGGTCATCGCGGTAAATTCCGGCCTGCAAGTCTTGGTTAACGGCCCGGCAAGACCTTGCCGCTTGTTTGCCACCCAACAGTTGTAAGACTTGCCAAGCCGTCCGGAGCGGGGCAGGCGCAGGCGATGCTGCCCCAAGTTATCATCATAGGTCGACCCAATGTCGGCAAATCGACCCTGTTCAACCGGCTGGTTGGCAAAAAGCTCGCGCTGGTCGATGATCAACCTGGGGTCACTCGCGACCGCCGCATTGGTGAGGCGCACCTGATCGGGCTCGATTTCAACATTGTCGATACGGCGGGCTGGGAGGACGATGATCCTGACAGCCTGCCCGGACGGATGCGGGCACAGACCGAAATTTCACTCAAGGGTGCGCAAGTCGCGCTGTTTGTCGTCGATGCCCGCGCCGGGATCACGCCGCTCGACGAAGAAATCGCCCGATGGCTGCGTACCGAGGATGCGGAGGTCGTGCTGGTCGCGAACAAGGCAGAGGGCCGGGCCGCAGAAAATGGCTTGCTGGAAGCCTATTCGCTCGGCTTTGGTGAGCCCGTCGCAATCTCGGCTGAACATGGCCAGGGCATGGGCGATCTGTTCGAGGCGCTGCAACCGCATCTTGAAGGCGGACCGCCCGTTGATGAAGTGGAAGAAGAAGAAGGCGAAGAGTCAGGCCCGCTCAAGCTGGCTATTGTCGGCAGGCCCAACGCCGGAAAATCGACCTTGATCAACCGATTGCTGGGCGAAGATCGCCTGCTGACCGGTCCCGAGGCTGGGATAACGCGCGATTCCATTGCGGTTGACTGGCAATGGACCGACCCCAAGACGCAAGAGACTTTTCCCGCCCGGCTCATTGACACCGCCGGCATGCGCAAGAAGGCGCGGGTGGTCGACAAGCTCGAAAAGATGGCTGTGGCTGATGCGCGCCATGCCGTCGATTTTGCCGAAGTGGTGGTGCTGCTGCTCGACGCCACTTTGGGTCTGGAACACCAGGACCTCAAGATTGCCTCGATGGTGCTTGAAGAAGGCCGCGCCCTGATTATTGCGATCAACAAATGGGACATTGCCGAGGACGCATCTGGGTTGTTCAACGGCATTCGGGCCGCGTTAGAGGACGGTCTGGCGCAGGTGCGCGGGGTGCCTCTGCTCGCAGTTTCGGCCCGCACTGGAAAAGGCCTCGATGACATGATTCGCGCAGCCTTTGAAATCCGCGAAACCTGGTCAAAGCGGGTTTCGACCGGTCAGCTCAATCGCTGGTTCGAGCATGCACTTGAGGCAAATCCGCCGCCCGCGCCCGGGGGCAAGCGGATCAAGCTGCGCTTCATCACCCAGGCGAAGACCCGGCCGCCCGGCTTCGTACTCTTCGGCACACGCCTTGAGCTGTTGCCTGAAAGCTACCGCCGTTACCTGGTCAACAGCATGCGTCGCGAACTGGGATTTGACGCGGTGCCTATCCGGCTGACGCTGCGCAGTTCCAAAAATCCCTTCGCAAATGACAAATGATCAAGCTCAAATTCAACTATCAGTTGCTGACCACCAGACAGGTAAATCCCGCCACTGACAGGCGCGCACAGGCGGACCGGGCAGCGGTCTGGTTGGCAAAACCGCCAGCCTGCAGTTTCCTTACCGCGCCTGCTGGGACCAGCAGCTTGGTGTGACCGGCGAGCTCGGCACGACCCTTGAGCCGGTCCCACATGGCCTCGGCATTGGCAGTGACACCGAAAGCTCCAAATTGCACACGCCATGCGCCGCTGGTCGCGCTAGGCGGCATGGGGACTGCAAAACGCGGCGGGACTGGCGCCGAAGCAGGCTTGGGGGATGGGGGGCGCACAGCTGCCGCAGGAGCGACGACGACAGGCCTTCGCAGAGCGGGAGTGGCCGCAACCGGCGCGATCGGGCGAGGTCGGGCGTAGTCCGCCCCGGCATCGCCGCTATGGGATGCGATTGGTCTGGCAGGAGCAGCAACCGCAACGGCGACCGGTGCGCGGGCAGTTGCAGTAACTACCGGTGCTGACGGTTCACTTGGCAGGGAGTTACCCAATTCCGCTGCGGCCATCACCCGGGCGCGGGTCGACTCAGCCTGCGCCGATAACTCTTGCGCCAGCGCCACACTTTTCTGGCGCTGATCCAGCGGTATGTATTGGTCCATCTGCGATAATGCGGAAATCGCCTGCGACAGTCCGGCCTGCTGGGCCAGGCTGACCAGCGCATAGGCGCGCACCCAATCCTTGGGGACATTGTCGCCGTTGAAATTGGCTATGCCAAGCAAGTATTGTGCTCGTGGTTCGCCGCGATCGGCTGCCGCGCTGATAAAGGGCAGGGCCTTGGCTCGCTCGCCGCGCTGAAACAACAACAGGCCATAATAATCCGACGCGTTGATATGCCCCTGCGCCGCCGCTTTGCTGAAGAGCTCTTCGGCCTTGACCATGTCGGCATTGACGCCCCGGCCGAGACGGTATGCCTGGCCAAGATTGAACTGGGCATCTGCATCCCCCTGCGCGGCCGGGCCTTGCCATGCGCCGACCGCGGCGGGGAAATCGCCGCGCGACCAGGCATCGACGCCCGCCTTGACGTCGGCCGCTGCCGGAGCGGCTGCTAGCGCTATGGCCATTGCCCCCATGGTCCCGAGCCTGCGAAATCCCGTTAACATCCGAAACTTCCCCAAAAAAATCGTTCGTCGCTGGTTATTAACCTGCAAAGTGAAGTCTGTCAGTGCACAAAACACTGCTGTGGCGAGAAGCGCTATGGATAATGGCTAATACTGAGAGTTAATGCTGCGTTGCGATTCCGCCCCCGCACGTTTTCAAGGCAAATTCCGGCGAACACCGAACAGGCCTTTAACTCAAAATTAGGAACGTTCTGCGATCCCGCTTGACTGAACACCGCTGTTGTTTGGCAGCATCTCAGGGGAATTGCATTGCGGATACTGGCATTGGCTTCGCAGAAGGGCGGATCAGGCAAGACGACATTGTCAGGTCATCTCGCTGTGCAAGCACAGCGAGCAGGAGCAGGGCCTGTCGTGCTGATCGATATCGATCCGCAAGGCTCGCTCGCAGATTGGTGGAATGAGCGCGAAGCGGAATTGCCCGCCTTCGCCCAAACAACCGTGGCGCGGCTGACTGCTGACCTTGCCGTCTTGCGCCAGCAGGGCTTCCGCCTTGCGGTCATCGACACCCCGCCAGCTATCACCATGGCCATCCAGAGCGTGATATCAGTCGCTGAACTGATCGTCGTCCCAACGCGCCCGAGCCCGCACGATTTGCGCGCAGTTGGAGCCACGGTAGATTTGTGCGAACGCGCCGGCAAGCCGCTGCTTTTTGTCGTCAATGCAGCAACGCCGAAAGCCAAGATTACCTCCGAAGCCGCTGTTGCGCTCTCGCAGCACGGCACTGTCGCGCCGATCACGCTTCACCACCGCACTGATTTCGCAGCTTCCATGATCGACGGGCGCACAGTGATGGAAGTCGATCCGACCGGTCGCTCCGCCTTGGAGGTCGTCAGTCTGTGGGAATATATTTCCGACCGGCTGGAAAAGAACTTCCGCAGGACGGTGTTTGCCGCGCCTGGCAGCGTTTCCGTTATGCCGGGCGTGCAACGTGGCTCCGGCGGCTTCGGTCGCCGCCTGGCAGGATCCTAAGGAGGTTCGGGGTCATGAGTAAATCGAAATCCCTAGCCTCGCTGACGCCGACCCTGCTCGCACGCAAGGGTTTAGCGAAGCCGGCTATGCGACCGCAATTCCAGCACGTGCAAGAAGCCACGGCACAAGAGCTTGAGGATGATCTTGGCTTTAATGACATGGGCCATGACCACGCGCTGGGCGAAGTCGTCGAGCTCAAGCCATTCGTTGCAGAACGGCCCGCGGGGCAAGGCGAACTTCGTCGTACCCAGAAACAGGCCTCCAGTCGGATCAACAAGAATGCGCCGGACGGCAAATCGTCCCGTTCGGATCTGACCGAAGGCCGCCGAGCCGCTTTCACCTTGCGGCTCGATGCCGACAGGCATCTTGAACTGCGGTTGGCCTCTGCGCTCGCTGGCCGCAGTGCGCAGCAGCTTCTCACCGACGCACTCGACCAAATGATCAAAGGCCTGCCTGAGGTCGCCGATTTCGCGGCACGCGCGGGCAAACGCAACTGATATTCGTGAAAAGGGGAATCCCAATGAACTCGAAGCGTACCACTCCGAAAAAGATCGGTTATGTCGCGATCGGCGCGATGGCAGTTGCAACACTGGGTGCCTGCGCCGGCAGTGCCCATCTTGCACGCGCGGATATTCCCAATGAGCGCGGCGCGGCCCATTTGAAGCGGGGTGTCGAGAAGAATGTCGTGGCTGCTGAACGTGCCGTCGCCCGGACTCCGCAAAACGCCTCGCTGCGAGCCGCGCTTGGCCTCGCATATCTGCAGGTCGGACGATTTACCTCGGCGACAACTGCCTTCGATGACGCCATGCGACTCGGCGATAATAGCCCCCGCACCGCGCTGAGCCTAGCGCTTGCTAAGGTGGGTGCCGGCCACGGCCGTGAGGCAGTTGCGATACTTGACGATTGGCGTGACACCATTCCAGCGAGCGACCTCGGCCTGGCGCTCGCGCTGGCAGGTGAGACCACCCGCGGCGCCGCGATTCTCACTGACGCGCTGCGAGCCGGACAGAGCACCGCCAAATTGCGCCAGAACCTGGCCTATGCTTATGCCCTTGATGGACGCTGGCGCGAGGCGCGCACGATGATGGAGCAGGATATTCCTGCAGATCAAGTCGACCGCCGGATCAGCGAGTGGGCAATGCAGGGCCGGCCTGAAGATGCGCAGAAGCGCGTTGCCGGCTTGCTTGGCGCACCAATTCGCAGTGACCCGGGCCTCCCGCAATCCCTGGCAATGGGCAATTCGGACACAGTTGAGCAACTTGCCGCAGAAGCGACCGCAGTCCAGCCGCAGCCGGTTACGCAACCTGTCGCCGCACACGAGGAATTGCCGGCAGCAGGTGTCGCAGTAGCCAACGTTCCAGTCAACGTGCCGCATGTATCCGCCGCTAGCGAGGTGGCAGCAGCCCCGGCCGAAGACGCTCCCGTCTATACGGCTGCGGTGCTTTCCACTGCCCCGGCTTCGGAGTCAGTGGCGGTTGTCCAACCAGTCCCGACCAACAGATTTGCGAACGCATTTGTCACAGCAACTGTCCCGGCTCCAGTTTCTGCCGCGAATGGGAGTGTACCGGGCAAGGCGCCGCGTACTGTGCGGGTTGTCTTGCCTGCTGCCAGGCCGCTCACTTTCCACAATGGCAGCCATCTGATTCAGCTTGGCTCGTTTTCCAGTCCGCAAGGGGCGCGTCGCGGCTGGGGCATTCTCGCGTCGAGAAATCCGCGGCTTCGCGATTATCGCATGGTGATCACTCCGGCGGTGGTAAACGGCAAGAACTTCTGGCGCGTTGCGGCAGCCGGTTTCGATGCCGGGTCGGCATGGAACATGTGCTCGACGGTCAGGAATCGGGGCGGGGCCTGCTTTGCCTATGCAGCCACCCGGGCTCCCGCTGGCGCACTCCCGGGCACCGCGCAGACTTTCTCCGGCCCCCAGTTCGCCCGCCGCAAGTAATTCTAGGCCAGCGCCGCGCCGCCCTTCCACAGGGCGGTGACCCGCCCCTGCACGGGCTGCTTGTCGAAGGGCGTATTGCCTGCGCTTGCGGCCATGCGGTCGGAATCGACGATCCAGGGCCGTTCGGGTTCAACGAGCGCGATATCGGCTTCCATGCCGACTTTCAGCGCCCCGGCATCGACGCCCAATAGACGGGCAGGGTTGCGCGCGAGCAACGCAAATGCGCGGGCCATATCAATGACCCCGTCGCGCACCAGAGTAAGGGACAGCGCCAGCAGCGTTTCGGCGCCAGCCATGCCCGGTTCGGCGTCGGCGAAGGGCAGGCGCTTGTCCTCCGGGCCGCGCGGATCGTGGCCTGAGGCAATCACATCGATTGTGCCATCGGCCAGCGCGGCGAGCACTGCCTGCCGGTCGGCCTCGCACCGCAGCGGCGGGGAAAGCCTTGCGAAAGTACGGAAATCTCCGATTGCCAGATCGGACAGCATGAAATGCGCTGGAGTGACCCCGGCGGTTACCGCAACTCCACGCTGCTTCGCGGCTCGGACCAGTTCGAGGGCTTTTTCGGTAGTAACCTGCCGCAAATGAAGCCTTGCCCCGGTCATTTCGGCAAGGGCAATGTCGCGAGCCGTTGCAAGGGCTTCGGCCTCGCTCGGTGCTGATGCCAATCCCAACCGCGTCGCCATTTCGCCCGCCGTCGCCACGGCATTGCCAGCCAACCCGCCGTCCTCGGCGTGAGTAACCACGGCCAACTCGAGCATGGTCGCATAGCGCAGCAGCCGCGCCATCGTCCCCGAATCTGCAATCCACTTGCGCCCAGTAGCGACGGCCTTTGCGCCCGCCTCGCGCATTAATGCGAGTTCCGCGAGTTCAACTCCTTCAAGTCCGCGAGTCGCGGCTGCCAGCGGATGCACCCACAGGTCCGGCTTACCGGACTGCGCTGCAAACCGCACTCGCGCCGGGTGGTCCAACACAGGCGCCTGGTCCGGCATTAGCGCTGCCCGAGTGATCCCACCGAAGTGAAAAGCGGGCTTGTCGATTGCAAAGACCCCAAAATCGACCAGTCCCGGAGTGATCAGGGCACCTTTAGCGTCGATGACTGGATGATCAGGCTGCGACGGGATGTCACCCAGAGCGACAATTCGTCCACCCTCGCAGCGAATCGCGCCTCGCTGGGGCTTACCTTGGGACAGCACCAGCAGACCATTTGTGATCGTTAGCGGCGCAGGAGTGGTCATGACCAGCCCTCGGCGCCGCGCTGCTTGCGGGTCAGCACATCGAGACAAGCCATGCGGATCGCGACCCCCATTTCGACTTGCCGGGTGATCAGCGACCGCCCGGGCAGATCAGCGACATTGCTATCGATCTCGATGCCCCGGTTCATCGGCCCGGGATGCATCACGAGCGCATCGGGCTTCGCTTTGTCCAGTCGTTCGAGCGTCAGACCATAGAGATGGCGGAATTCGCGGGGGCTCGGCGCAAACTTGCCCTCCATCCGTTCCTGCTGCAACCGCAGCATCATCACTGCGTCTGCTCCCGCAAGCGCAGCATCGAAATCGTGGAATGCTGCGACTCCCAGCCCCTCGATGCCTTCGGGCATTAGGGCAGGCGGAGCGCAAACGCGCACTTCTGCACCCAGCGCGGTGAGGCAAAGCATGTTGGACCGGGCGACGCGGCTGTGCAGGATATCGCCGCAGATCGTGACTGCAAGCCCCGCGATCTCGCCGCTGCCGCCGCGCTCCTGGAAGGCCCGGCGCAGTGTCAGAGCGTCAAGCAGAGCCTGGGTTGGATGTTCATGGCTGCCGTCTCCGGCATTGAGCACCGGGCAATCGACCTTGCCGGCAATCAGCGCGACGGCGCCCGAACTGGCATGGCGGATGACGATCGCGTCGGCGCGCATGGCATTGAGCGTCACAGCTGTGTCGATCAGCGTCTCGCCCTTCTTCACGCTCGATTGTGCGGCGTTCATGTTGACGACGTCTGCTCCAAGTCGCTTGCCAGCAATTTCGAATGACAACCGAGTTCGGGTCGAATTTTCGAAGAAGGCGTTGATTATCGTCAGGCCGCCGAGCCGATCATCGCGCTTCTGGGGCTGCCGGTTCAATTCGACCCATTGCTCTGCCTCGTCGAGCAGGAACAGGATCTCATGCCGCGCAAGCCCGGCGATGCCCATCAGGCCTCGATGCGGAAATGCGGCCGCGCCCGCCGAGTAACGGCCCAGATGTTGAGAGGCTGGCGATGTCATTGAAGCCAGTGCCCTAGAGGCGAGTACCGCTTAGCTCAAGTCACTTTGCCAATCTGTCCACTATGCTTGGTTAAAATTGGGCGTAAAGACGACCCTGCTTGGTCACAGGAGCCGTCATGATTTTCGCGCGCAAGGTTTGGCATGTGTTGGTGGCGGTCAAGGATGGGCTGGCGCTGTTGTTCCTGCTGCTTTTTTTCCTGGCATTGTTTGCGGCCCTGTCGTCGCGGTCAAATCCCGGTGCGGTGCGGGATGGCGCGCTGCTGCTCAAACTCGATGGAGCGGTGGTCGAGGAGCCACAGCTTATTGATCCGATAGGCCGCTTGATGTCGAGCCAGATCCCCAATGCGGAGTACCGGGCGCGCGATATCGTCATGGCGCTGCGCAGCGCGGCGAGAGACGATCGGATCAAGCTCGTGGTGCTCGATCTCGCCCGTTTCACAGGCGGCGGCCAGGTGCACATGCAGGAAATCGGCCAGGCGCTCGATCTGGTGCGCGCAGCGCAAAAGCCGGTGTTGACCTATGCAACTCTCTATGCCGATGACGCGCTGCTACTGGCAGCCCATTCCAGCGAGGTTTGGGTGGACCCGCTGGGCGGTGCCTTCGTGGCGGGGCCGGGCGGCAAGCACATGTATTATGGCAAATTGCTTGAGCGGCTGAAAGTCGATGCCCATGTCTTCCGCGTCGGCACCTTCAAGAGCGCTGTCGAGCCATATATTCGCAACGATATGTCACCCGAAGCACGCGAGGCGGGCAGCGCTTTGTATGGGGCGCTGTTCGATGCCTGGAAGGCCGATGTCGCCAAGGCGCGGCCAAAGGCCAATCTTGCCCAGGTCATTGCCGATCCGGCCGGGTGGCTCAAGGCTTCGGGCGGAGACGGAGCGCAGGCGGCAGTCGCGGCGGGGCTAGTCGACAAGATCGGCGATCCCGTTACATTCGGTAACCGCGTGGCGGAACTGGCAGGCAAGGATCCGCGCAGCAAGTTGCCAGGCGCATTCGCCCACACAAACCTCAGGAGCTGGCTCGCGGCAAACCAGCCGAAGCGTCCCGGCAAGACAATTGGCGTGATCACCATCGCCGGAGAGATTGTCGATGGCAAGGCAGGGCCGGGTACGGCTGGCGGTGAACGGATTGCCCGCCTTCTGGATGAAGCACAGGACGATAATCTTGCTGCTCTGGTTGTTCGAGTCGATTCGCCAGGCGGATCGGTCCTTGCATCAGAGCAGATTCGCAATGCAATCAATCGGTTCAGGGCACGCCAAATTCCGGTTGTGGTTTCGATGGCCAATCTCGCGGCCAGCGGCGGCTATTGGGTTTCGACGCCAGCCAGCCAGATTTTCGCCGAGCCGTCGACAATCACCGGCTCGATCGGCGTCTTTGCCGTGGTCCCCAGTTTCGAGCGGGCGCTTGGCGGCTGGGGGGTAAACACCGACGGTGTCAAGACCACTCCGCTCTCCGGCCAGCCCGACGTCGTTGGTGGGCTTTCGCCGGAAATCTCGGCGATTTTGCAAGCCAATGTCGAACACACTTATGGCAAGTTCCTTGGCCTGGTCGGCCAGGCGCGGGGCAAGACCACTGAGGAAGTCGACGCCATGGCGCAGGGCCGGGTCTGGGACGGCGGCACGGCGCGCCAAAAGGGCCTGGTCGATCAGTTCGGCGGCCTGGATGAAGCACTGGCCTATGCAGCCGGAGCGGCCAGGCTCGGGGAAGGTAAATGGCACCCACAGTTTCTTGGCGCCAATACGGATCCCTACACCTCGTTGTTCGAACGGCTCACCGGGGACGAGGACAGTGATCTGTCCGGTTCTGCACATGACCTGGCGGGACTGATCGCGATTCGGCATAGTGCAGCGATCGGCGAGGCGCTCACCGAGGCCGAACGGCTGGTCGGGCGACCCGGCGCGCAGGCCTATTGCCTTGATTGTCCGATTGCGCCGGCGGGGATTTTGCCGGGGACTGCCACACTCGGTTTGCTGGCGCGGATCAGGAGCTTGATAGCACAAATCTGACACAATCGACAGTCCGGACGAAACGGACAGCCCCACGGCGCTTGCCCTTTGCGCGCACTGCTACTAAGGGCACGCGCCTGAGATTTCTCGGGCTTTGTCGTCCTGCGGGCGTGGCGGAATTGGTAGACGCGCTGGTTTTAGGTACCAGTATCGTAAGATGTGGGGGTTCGAGTCCCTTCGCCCGCACCAGTCTCCGTCACAGTTTAAGACCTGCTTTGGTTAGCGAAGCGCCATAATTAATGTGAAAAGGCATTTTACGGTTATGCAGATTGTCGAAACCGCCAACGAAGGCTTGAAGCGCGCCTACTCGGTGAAGATTCTCGCCAGCGACATCGCCGAGCGGGTTGATGGCGAAGTCAAACGACTCGCCCCCCAAGTGCGTATGCCCGGCTTCCGTCCCGGCAAGGTTCCTGCCAATCTGGTGCGCAAGATGCATGGTCCGGCGCTGCATCAGGACGCGCTTAATACAACGATTCGCGAAGCGATGGACAAGCTGGTCGCCGAGAACAAGCTGCGTCCGGCGATGCAGCCCGAAGTGACTCTGGGCGACGGCTATGAGCAGGGCAAGGATGCCGAGCTGTCAGTCAGCCTGGAAGTGCTGCCGCAGGTCGCAGCGCCTTCGCTCGAGGGGCTCAAGCTCGAAAAGCTGATTGTGCCGGTGGCGGATGCCGAAGTCGACGAGGCCTTGGCGCGAGTCGCTGCCGGGCAGAAGAGCTTCACCGACGCCAAGAAGGGCAAGAAGGCCGAGAACGGCGATCAGGTAGTCTGCGATTTCGTCGGCAAGCGCGATGGTGTTGAATTTGAAGGCGGCAAGGCTGAAAATCAGGCGATCGAACTGGGCGCAGGGCGATTGATTCCCGGCTTCGAGGAGCAACTGGTCGGGGTCAAGGCTGGCGAAGAGCGGCAGATCACGGTGACATTCCCCGAGGACTATCCTGCCGCCGAACTCAAGGGCAAGGAAGCGACCTTCGACATTACCGTTCATGCCGTAAAGGTTGCGGGTGAAGCCAAGATTGATGACGATTTCGCGAAGAACCTTGGCCTGAGCGATCTCGAGCAGCTCAAGGGCCTGCTGCGCGGCCAGCTCGAGCAAGAGCTGTCGGGCCTCACTCGCACCCAGATGAAGCGCGCGCTGCTGGATCAGCTTGCTGCGGGTCACGATTTTGAAGTGCCGCCCTCGATGGTCGAAGCCGAATTCGGCCAGATCTGGCAGCAACTTACGCAGGAAGCGGCCCAGGAAGAAGATCCCGAGGCGGCTCTCAAGGAAATCGAAGCCGAGAAGGACGAATACCAGGCCATCGCCGTGCGCCGCGTGAGGCTCGGGCTGCTCCTGTCGGAGATTGGCCAAGTTAACAGTGTCGAAGTCACCAATCAGGAAATGTCGATGCTGGTTCAGCAGGCTGCCCAGCAATACCGCCCGGAAGACCGTCAGCGTTTCATGGAATATGTCCAGCAGGATCCGATGGCTGCCGCTCAGTTGCGCGCGCCACTCTATGAAGACAAAGTCGTCGACTTCCTGTTTGACAAGGCCGAAGTGACGGAGCGCGAAGTTACGCGCGAACAACTGCAGGAGGCGATCGAAGCCGAAGACGGCGCGAGCGGCGGACACGTCCACGGACCCGACTGCGGCCACGATCACGGTGCCAAGCCTGCCAAAAAGGCGGCAGCGAAGA
This sequence comes from Novosphingobium sp., assembly GCA_039928735.1. GTDB lineage: Bacteria > Pseudomonadota > Alphaproteobacteria > Sphingomonadales > Sphingomonadaceae > Novosphingobium. Next base: position 12,764 of record JBDSSP010000094.1, read on the forward strand.
AGCCTGCGGCCAAACCGGCGACGGAACAAACTGCCGCAGAAGCCGAAAAGCCAGTGAAGAAGGCTGCTGCCAAGAAAGAGGCAGCTCCTGCCGCAACGGAAGAGGCACCGTCCAAGAAGGCGGCAGCCAAGTCGGCTGCGGCCAAGAAGCCTTCCGCCAACAAGGCCTGATTGCCCGCCCGTCACCCGGCGAGGATACAGGAAAATAACTGCTGATGCGCCGAGCTGGCCTGTGGGAAATGACAATTGCCGCGCCAGAATCCGGTGGTCTTGCCGATAAACGGGTTAATGCCCTTGAACATCGGTCGGCTTCACGCGACATAGGCGGACCATATTCAAGAGGATTCTCATGATCGACCTGTTCGGCCACAACAGCGCCCCCCAAAGCGCTTTGGGCAAGTTTAGCCAAGACCCCGTGACTGGCGCATTGGTGCCGATGGTCGTCGAGCAGACCAGCCGGGGCGAGCGCAGCTTTGACATCTTCAGCCGCCTGCTGCGTGAGCGCATTGTCTTCATCACCGGCGAGGTGGAAGACCACATGGCCTCGCTGATTGTCGCTCAGTTGTTGTTCCTCGAATCGGAAAATCCCTCGAAGGACATTTCGATGTACATTAATTCGCCAGGCGGCGCCGTGACCGCTGGTATGGCGATACATGACACCATGCAGTATATCCGTCCGCGGGTGTCGACTGTCTGCATCGGCCAGGCCGCTTCGATGGGCTCGTTCCTGCTGGCGGCTGGCGAGCCGGGCATGAGAATCGCGCTGCCCAATGCGCGTGTCATGGTCCACCAGCCCTCTGGCGGCGCACGTGGCATGGCATCCGACATCGAGATCCAGGCTCGCGAGATACTCCGTATCCGCCAGCGGATGAATGATCTGTACGTCAAATACACCGGCAAGAGCCTCACCGACATCGAGAAAGCCATGGATCGCGACACTTTCCTGGAAGCCGACGAGGCTCTGAAATTCGGTATTGTCGACAAGGTCTTCGAGACCCGTCCCGATTCAGACAAGCTGGCCGATAGTGGCCCCAAGGATTAATCAACCTTGACGGTTTAACCCATCGCAAGCTTCGTGTGCTATGGGGCAGGATTGATAATTGCGCTCGCCTGGCTAAACTTGGCGAGTCGGGCCCCAGCATTTCTGTGCAGTTGGGGGCGCATAGGATAGAGTATGACCAAACTGACGGGTTCAGACGCGAAAAGCACATTGTACTGCAGCTTCTGCGGCAAATCGCAGCACGAGGTGCGCAAGCTCATTGCCGGGCCGACGGTGTTCATCTGCGATGAATGCGTTGAGTTGTGCAATGACATCATCCGTGAAGAAACCAAGGCCGGGATCGCGGGCAAGAAGGACGGTGGCGTTCCCTCTCCGCGCGATATTTTTGCCACGCTGAATGACTATGTCATCGGCCAGGACCGCGCCAAGCGCGTGCTGTCGGTGGCAGTGCACAATCACTACAAGCGCCTCAAGCACAGCGGCAAGGGCGGCGATGTCGAACTGTCGAAGTCGAACATCCTGCTGGTCGGTCCGACCGGCTGCGGCAAAACATTGCTCGCGCAGACCCTCGCCAAGACTTTCGACGTGCCCTTCACCATGGCCGATGCGACGACGTTGACCGAGGCGGGCTATGTCGGCGAGGATGTCGAGAACATCATCCTGAAGCTGCTCCAGGCCTCCGACTACAACGTCGAGAAGGCACAGCACGGCATCGTTTATATCGACGAGATCGACAAAATCAGCCGTAAGGCAGAAAATCCCTCGATCACTCGCGACGTGTCGGGCGAAGGCGTGCAGCAGGCGCTGCTCAAGCTGATGGAAGGCACTACAGCCTCGGTGCCTCCGCAGGGCGGGCGCAAGCATCCGCAGCAGGAATTCCTCCAGGTCGATACCACCAACATCCTGTTCATCTGCGGCGGGGCTTTCGCAGGGCTGGACAAGATCATCGCCGACCGCCTGCAAAAGCGCTCGATCGGCTTTGGCGCGCACGTCGCCGATCCCGATAAGCGCCGGGTAGGCGAACTGCTGCAGAAGGCCGAACCAGAGGACTTGCTCAAATTCGGCCTAATCCCCGAATTCGTTGGTCGCCTGCCGGTCATCGCGACGCTGGAAGACCTCGATATCGAGGCCTTGGTCAAGATTCTCAGCGAACCCAAGAATGCGCTGGTCAAGCAGTTCCAGAAACTGTTTGATCTGGAAGACGTGGTGCTGACGTTCACTCCCGACGCGCTGGAAACCATTGCCAAGCGGGCCATTGAACGCAAGACCGGCGCGCGCGGGCTGCGCTCGATTGTCGAGGGGATCCTGCTCGATACGATGTTCGATATCCCTTCCGAGGGTGACATTGCTGAAGTGGTGGTCGATGGCGATGTCGTCGCGGGGCGCAAGGACCCGATCCGCGTGCTCAAGGGCGACAAGGCTGAAGAAGCGGCCTAGCCTTGGACTTGGTCCTGACCCTGATCCTTTTTGGGGTGAATTTCACGGTCCTCTGCGCACTTGGGTGGTGGTTCTGGAAACGCTTGGATGGGGTGGACGAGGTGCCCCTTCATTTCAATTTGCGCGGTATTGCAGATCGCTACGGACCCAAATGGCTTGCGGTTGGCATCATGCCGATGCTCTATGCGCTCATCGGCGGGGTTTCATTGGCAGCTTCATTACTTCCGATGCTTGAACCAGAAAGCAGGGCAGATGCCAGAAACGGAGTGATAGCGATTGGTCCGATCTTCGCGTTGCTCTATCTCGGGATAGTCTGGCTGACACTGCAAGCGATTGTCGAGGGCAAACAGAATTAGAGCGGCATGCTCAAATTATGAAGCAGACCCGCTCATGCTGAGCTTGTCGAAGCACCAAGTGATACGGTACGGTCACCTGAGCACAAGGGTCCTTCGACAAGCTCAGGATGACCGGAAAACGGAACTATTGATTTCAGAAACTTCGCAGCGTGATCTGGCTGTGCCGAGAGAATACCGCCCCATGACAACCCCCATCAACGTCCCCCGCATCATCCACACGATCCACGCCACGACTGACATCTATGCCATGCGCCTGCTCTATCAGGATGCGCTGGGCGGGCTGGTGTTCGCTGAAAACTACTTCCCGGCCGAGGACCGCGATTG
>JBDSSP010000095.1:0-20619 GCA_039928735.1 Novosphingobium sp.
CTATCGGCGTTTGTTTGAGACTGCCAATGATGGAATCCTGCTGATCGACAGCGAGACGGAACAAGTGACCGATGCCAATCCTGCCTTTGTGGCCATGTTAGGTTATAAACGCTCCGAATTGCTCGGCCGGAAAATGGGTGAGCTTTCGCCGTTCGAGACAATCCCGGCCTGCAAGGCTACGATCACCGAACTTAAGCAACTCGAATATATCAAATATGATGATTGGACGCTGCTGACTAGGGATGGATCGTCGATTGACGTCGAGGTGATCGGCAGCCTGTACAAGGCCGACGATCGTGACGTGGTCCAGTGCAATTTTCGTAACATCAGCGACCGCAAGCAAGCAGAGACCAGGATTCGGTACATGGCGCACCACGATGCGCTGACGGGCTTGCCCAACCGCATCCAGCTCGCCGACCGGGTTACCGTGGCCATCGCGCAGGCGCGCCGCAACCGAAACAAAGCTGCCGTGCTGATGCTGGATCTCGATCGCTTTAAGCACATTAACGATTCCCTGGGCCACCATATCGGGGATCTGCTCCTTGAGGCCGTGGCAGGACGTTTGCGAACATGCCTCCGCGAGACCGATACGGCTGCCCGTCTTGGCGGCGATGAGTTCGTCATTGCACTATCTGGAATTGCCACGAGCAAAGATGCCGAGGTCGTGGCCGCGAAGGTTCTCGAAGCCCTTACGACACCGTTCCCGATTGAAACGCACACTCTCCACATCGGTGTCAGCATCGGCATCAGCCTCTACCCTGGCGATGGCGAGGATTCAGGCGCATTGCTCCGTGCTGCCGATACCGCCATGTACAGCGCCAAAGAGAATGGTCGAGGGACGTACCGCTTCTTTACACCCGAGCTCAATGCGTCCGCGCAACGCTGGCACAAGCTTAGCAACGACATTCGCGGAGCCTGTGCGCGCGGTGAATTCGCGCTCCATTATCAGCCGCAATTTTCGATTGCCGACAACACAGTCGAGGGAGTCGAGGCACTGCTGCGCTGGAACCACCCGACCGAAGGCGCAATTTCGCCCACCTTGTTCATTCCTCTCCTTGAGGAGATGGGATTAATCGTGGAGGTGGGCAAATGGGTTTTGCAGACGGCGTGCCAACAAAACGTCGCATGGCAGTCGCAGGGATTGGCGCCAACTCTACTGGCAGTTAATCTTTCGGCTCAGCAATTCTATCGCGGCGATGTCGTCGCGACAGTGAGGGAGGCTCTCGAAACGTCGGGAATGGATCCCAGATGGTTGGAACTCGAACTGACCGAAAGCTTGACGCTCGACGACGCCGAAACCACGATACAGATCATGCGGGACCTCAAGACGCTCGGCGTGGCGCTGTCCTTGGATGACTTCGGAACTGGATGGTCGTCTTTATCTTATCTAAGGCGCTTTCCGCTCGACCGGATCAAGATTGACCGGTCGTTCATGCGTGATATTGCGACGCACCCGGACGCTGCCGCAGTCGTCCATAGCATTCTTGATCTGGCCAATAGCCTTGGACTCGACTGTGTGGCCGAGGGTATCGAGACGCCGGAGCAGCTGGGCTATCTGAAACGCGAGGTTTGCTCCCAGGTGCAGGGATTTCTTTTCAGCGAACCATTGTCGGCGCAGGACATGCTCCAGTTTTTCCACTCGATGAATCGGAGAAACGGAAGCAAGGACTCGGTGGTCAGTCCTCCGATCGCAACGGCAGCTGACAAGCAACAACGGGTCAGTTCTCTCACGGCGAAAAGAGGCACTGTCAGTGCAAATGCACCCGCATGAAAACGGATAACTTGAAGGTAGTGAACTGGTGATGCCATGGGGCTTTGTTGCACAACTCTGGATGAGGCTGATGCAGGAGTTATTTCAGATTTCTACGCGATCCGGATGGGGGTCGAGGACTACCGGCAGCAGGACGCGGACGGCGACATTTCCGCTGTCCGCAACTTTTACGCTGGCCTCCTGTTGCCGGCGAAGGAGGCACTTGTCCGGAAGGCACCCGCTGCTGTTCAGGACACAGATGGCAGGCGCTCGACCGGATCGACAAATGGCACGCCGAGCGGCTCAAAATGCTTGCCGTTGCGGGTTTGCAGGACGAGCTCATGCGCGAGCGCCGTGGCGGCAATCGCCACATCTGCGAAACCGGGATGGCGACCGGTAGCCAACGCCTTGTCCGACAAACTGCCCGCAATCCTTCCCGTTCTGGCATCAAGCGGTAATATCCGCTCACTCCCATGATCGAGCAGGGCATCGAGCCATTTCTCGAGATGATCTGCGCGTTCGCGTCCGCCCGCCCGGCGCAGTTTGCAGATGCCTTGTTCAATTTCGGCGATCGTGACCGCAGATATATAGAGCTTCCCGCTGTGTTCGCGCAGCCATGCAGCCAATGTTTCGTCCGGGCTGGGTTTGCCGGGAGCAAGGATCGAGAGCACGGATGTGTCGAGCAGAAATCCCCGCGTCAAAGATCGATCTCGCGAAGTGGCGTGACGTCGCGTTCAAATTCGATGCCACCAGGAAATGCCTGCAGCAGATCGGCAAAGGATCGGCGGTCGTCCGGATAGAGCCGCCGCGCGTCAGCAATGGGGACCACGACAGCGGCCGGGCGTCCATGCCGGGTGATGGTTGTCGGCCGCCCGTGTTCGGCAGCTTCGACAAGCGCCGAGAATTTTGCCTTGGCATCACGGATTTGAATCGACTCCACATCAGCATCCTTGTGACTACATGAGGTCATAATAGCGACGGAATCGACGTCGTGCAAGTGCGTAAGCTGTTTGCCACTTGCGGCACATGCCCTCGCCCATCCGTTCACGGCCGTGCTGGTCTTTTCCGCGCCCGCAGCCCGTTCTGGTAGTGCCAGATAAATATCGCCGGGAGCGCGAGGCCCAGCGACCAGTGGACAATGCTGGTCCAGTTCCGCACCTCCTCTGCCCCAGCATAGTAGAGCATATAGCCGCTGATGATCAGCAGCCCGAGAAAAGCGCAAAGCGCAATTCCGGCGATCCGCTGATGTTGATGCGTCCAGCCTTTGGGGATATGCGCCACGAACATACCGCCGATGCCGAGCAGTGCCGGGATCAGGACCAGGCCGTGGAGTTTCATCATCCACGGCTCAAGCGGGTTCATCTCGGGGCCGAACTCACCCTTCACCTGCCCATAGTAGTGCAGCAGCAGCCAGGCCGAGCCGCTCAGCCACAGGGCCGAACCGCTCAGTGTCAGCAGCCAGATTTGCCATGAGGCCAGTTTCGCGGAGCGACGATGCACCATCAAGCGGTACCCGCCAGATTTTCAGCCAGCAGCATTTCCGGCCGCAGGACAAAACCCTTGTGCGCGGAGAGTATCTCGTCGGCGAGATCGGGATCGACCATGGCCACCTTGGTCATGGCATCGGCGACAATACACCGATCGGCGATAACGCTAACCCGGTGGTCGATCAGGACCGGCCTGCCATTGCGGCCGATATGAGGGCTATGATCTTCTTTTAACATGCGGTGCCGTTCAAGCAGATTGGCAGAGCTGGCAAGGGCGCATTCGCGCAAGTTCACCATTTGGCGTGCCACGTTATCGGCATCGCGGAGCTGCACCGGCCAATCCTGGTCGCCATACATCCGCAGATCGCCGCCTGCATTGACGAGAGCGGCCGGCACTCCAGCGGCGATCAAGGATTCAATCGCCCGATCGACGGCGTGTCCCTTGGCTATACCGCCAAGGTCGATCAGAACCCGCTGCGCCAATCGCACGTGCCGGTCATCCAGGACTTCGATGTCCGCCGTGGTTCCCCGAAAGCGACCCAGGTGAATAATCCCATCACGCGGGAGAAAGCGGCTGCGCACGAGTTGACGCCCGATAGTGACATCGAACAGTCCATCGGTCGCACCGTGAAAGGCGATAGCCAACCGCAAAACCGCCGCCGTCTCACGGTCCACTTCAACGGCCTCGCCAGGGCGAGCGGCGCGCAATCGAGAAAGGTCGCTGCCGGCTTCATGGAACGACATACATTGATGGATATGAGCGATGATTTCGAACGCAGCGCCAAGCGCATCGGCGTGGCAATCACGCACGGTGATTTCCACAAACGTGCCGAGCAATGGCCGGCAGCGCCTGATCATCTCAACCAGCCCGGGCCAGCACCAGCGAATGAATGGCGAGCAGGCGCTTCACCCCGTCGGTGACGTTTCGGCAGGAGAGGGTAGCGCCGGAAATATTGGGGATGTCCTGGTTGAGCCTGAAGGGATCGGCCACTGTCTTGCCACGAAACCGCGCGCGCCAGCGCGGATCGCGAACCTGTTCGCCGTGGGATTCGCGGTAGCTCATGATCTCGACGCCGAGTACATGGCCGTCGGGCGAGATGGCGGTCGCATAAGTAATGTATTCATGCTTGCCGATCACCTCGTCCACCAGCACCCATCCGGCTGTCCTGCCAGCAGTAACCGCCCGCCATATCTTCGGCTGGTTGGTGCGCTGCGGAACGCCGGACAACCGGCGGATCTGGGTGAGTTGCGGCTGGCTGAGGGTTACCGGAAATGGCACGAAACTTTGCGCCAGAGGCATAAGTGCCCGCTGCACAGCATCGACGGACAGATAATCCGCCGCCGATGCGGGTGCCGCACTCATCGCAAGTACGGGGATCGCAATGAGGTGGTGCCAATTCCGGTGAGACATCAGGTTACTTCCTAGAAATTCATGCCAAGTTTCAGGCGAAACTCGTTCTTGGTCTTCTCGATCAGGTGGAGGTTCCCAGTCTGACCGTCATAACGTTCACCGCCGCCCTTGATCTGGGGAAACCAGGTCAGCGTCGCCCAGAACTTCTCGCCGCCATAGTGGATCGTCGGCCCGGCGAAAAGCGACCAGCGTTCCTGGCCTACTTCGGTCTCGTATTCGGAGGTATATTGCGTCTCCGCGCCAACAAACCAGTTTGGCGCAACGCGGTAGGTAAGGCCGGTGCCCGCGCTGAGTTCGATTTCCATCTCGGGCGTGGTCGGCCAGTCGAAGCCGACAGGCAGGTTGGCGATTGGTTTGCGTGTCTCGTGCCCGGCCTTGAGGCCGAGATTGCCGACCCAGACGATCTGGCCCTGACGGAAATACTTCTGCGCGGCGAGGACGATGTGGCCTTCATACTCGGTCTTGTCCTGTCCGCTGTGCGGATCAAGGGTCTTCACTTCGGCCGAGGTAATGATCGCCAGCCCGAAATTGTCGAGCGCAGGGCTGAGCACGTTGAACTTGGCCTTGAGTTCAAGGCCATTGAAGCGCGGTCCCTTGTCGATCGCTGCCGGCAGGTAGCCATCAATGATCAATCCGTTGGTCTTGATGGTCAGGAAGCTTGCCGCCGCTGACAGGGTGATCCGGTCGGTGACGCCATATTCGCCCTCGATCTCGGTATCGATGGCGCGGTAGGTGCCCTGACCCTTGTCCGACCGCAGCGTGTTGAACACATAGACCTCGCCCGCGCCCTTGGGCAGGGTTTCGGCCCCGGTGTTGTAACCGAACAGGTTCTCGTCAGCATGCGCCGCGCTTGGGAGAGCGACGGCAGCAATGCTGGCACTGAGCAGAGTTTTCGTGATTCGGTTGAACATGGTTACCCCTTTGAAGATTTGCAGCGCCGCTAACTTGACTGCGAATGCGTTGCAATAACAATGTTATCAGGCCATTTGCATTAAGCCTCTTAGTTAGCGCACGGCGATACCCGCCACATCCTTACTTTCGGGATATCGCTGACCCGGCAAAGGCTGTCGTTCAAGCCCCCAAGATGATAAGAAAATCCGGCCGAAATTGGGGCGCTCGTCCCGCCTTGCAGGAATTTCGAAAAGGGATATACCGTTAGCGTTAGATGCTACTAAGTCGCAATTCCACAGGTACCCGGCGTCCGCATGAACCAGCCCATTGATCTTGAAGCGCTCTGCGTTGCCAAAGGCCTCAGAGTCACTGAGCAGCGCCTGGTGATCGCTCGGGTTATCTCGGATTCGGAAGATCATCCTTCAGTTGAATTGCTGCACAAGCGTGCAACGGCGATTGATCCAGGCATTTCAATCGCCACCATCTATCGCACTGTCCGGCTGTTCGAAGAAGCGGGGATCCTTGAGCGTCATGACTTTGGTGATGGGAAAGCACGGTATGAGCCTGTTCCGGATTCCCATCACGACCACCTGATCGACGTTGAAACCGGTAAGGTTGTAGAGTTCGTCGACCCTGAACTGGAAGCCCTGCAGCGCCAGGTCGCAGAGCGGCTTGGCTACCGGCTGGTTGATCACCGGATGGAATTATACGGTGTGCGGATTGTGTCATCGCAGCCATCGCAAGAGTAGTTTCCGGTATTTGGTTTGCGCTCAACTAGGCAGGGCGACACTCCCGCCGCTGTCTTGCACCCATTTCAGCCTGAGTGCCGCGTCTACCAAAGGGGCGCTACGCCATGGATCACGGCCTGGAGACTCACACCGTCAAGCGCATCTTGCGTTTCGGCGACTTGCAAATGCAATCGAGTTGCAATAGCGGTGCTTCATCGCTCTAATTCGCCGAAAGCCAACCCCATGAAACTGCTAACCTGCCTCCTGACGACCACAGTGCTGATTGCAGCCACGCCGGCCTATGCCGACGACGCTGCTTTGCGCGATGAAGTGGCGGCGTTGAAGGCGCAGGTTGCCGCACAGGCGGAACAAATGCGGAGACTGGAGGCAAGGCTGGATGCCGTATCGCCAGTTCAGACCCAGGCTCCGGTTCAGAGCCAAGCGCAGGCATCGCAGTCTGAACCTGCACAATTGGCAAGTGCATCGCCTTCAACGCCGACTTTGGCATCCGGTGCCGGTGAATCCAATACGACCATCGGCGGTTATGGCGAGATTACCTATAATGGCTATGTCCATGACAAGAGTCGCAATCAGGCTGACCTCAAACGTTTCGTCCTGTTCTTCGGCCATCGCTTCAATGACAAGCTCAGCTTCAACAGCGAATTTGAAATCGAACATGCCATCGCCAGCGCGGGTGATGAGGGTGAAGCCGAAATCGAACAGGCCTATCTCAACTACCGCTTCTCGCGCGGTATCAACGTCAAGGCGGGCCTGTTCCTGATGCCGTTCGGCTTCATCAACCGCAACCACGAGCCGCCCGCCTTTTACGGCGTTGAGCGCAACGAGGTAGAACGCCGGATTATCCCCACGACATGGCGTGAGGGCGGTGTCAGTGTCTGGGGTTCGACGCCCTTTGGCCTGTCATATGATTTCGGCGTCACCACCGGGTTCGATTTTGCCAAGCTGGATGACGCCTCGGCTCCGCTGCTGGGCACGCATCAGGAATTGCAGCTTGCCCATGCGGCCAATCTTTCGGTTTACGGCTCACTGGAATATTCACCGACACCCGGCGTGATGGTGGGCGGCGGCGTGTTTACCGGCAAAACAGGCCATGCCAATGCTGCTTTCAAGGCCGACCCGACCGGCCCTGATTTTGCCGGTATCGGCGGCAGAATCACTTTGTGGGACGTCCATGCCCGCGTGCAGCACTCCGGCTTTGATGTCGAAGCGCTCTATACCCGTGGCAGTTTTGCGGGCGCGGCAGCGATCGACCAGATCATCGAGGATTACAACACCGCGAACGGGACCGATCGCGCCGTATTGCCAAGCGCGTTTTATGGCTGGCTAGTGCAGGGTGCCTATACCTTCAATCTGGGCGGCGATGTCACACTTTCACCCTTCGTTCGTTATGAGCGCTATGACACGCAAGCGCGTCTGCCGCTGGGCTTGACCGCAGATCCCGCCAACCGCGACAAGGTGTTCACCACCGGGTTGTCGTTCAAGCCGATCAGCGATGTGGTCGTGAAGTTCGACTATCAGCGATATATCGAGAACCGCGATAATGACCGGATCAATGTCGGGCTTGGATACCAGTTCTAACCTGAGGCTGGGGAAGAGTGCGGACGTTCAGTCGGCCGATGAGGGCAGGGCTTGCCCTTTCAACCACAGCGGCAGGCCAGCAACGATCAGGGTCACCCGTGCCGCGCATTGGGCGAGTTGCTGGTTGACCCGGCCGGCCTCGTCGCGGAACGCCCGGCCGAGCGGATATTCGGGGACAATGCCTGATCCGACTTCGTTGGAGACCACGTAGACCGGCTTCGTCAACCGCCGCAGTGCGTCAACCAACCGCGCCAAACCGGCATCGACATCATGGCCGCCAAGCATCAGATTGGAGAGCCACAGGGTGATGCAATCGACGACGATTGCGCCTGCTTCCGCCTGGCACGCCGTCAGCGCTGCGGGGAGGTCGATTTCCTCTTCCACAGTCAGCCAGCGTTCGCCGCGATCGTGCCGGTGCCTGGCGATGCGATCCGCCATTTCACCGTCCGATGCGGTCGCCGTTGCAATGTAGACGAGTGGCCCCGGATGGTCTTCAGCCCATTGCTGCGCAAACCGGCTTTTGCCAGAACGAGCACCGCCCAGCAGCAGTGTAACAGGTGCCATCGATATATTCCCGCTTGCGATCTATACTGCGGTGCAGCATAGGGCCAGGCGCGACAGGTTCCTAGAGATAGGATGAAAAGGGAACCCGGAAGCGGATATTTTCGCAATCCGGGGCTGCCCCCGCAACTGTAATCGGCGAGTTCGCGCTCCATCATGCCACTGGATGCAAATCCGGGAAGGCGGAGCAGGAATGATGACCCGAGAGCCAGGAGACCTGCCTGTCGTGGTCGTTCTTTCATGCGGGCGGGGTGCACCGGATGGACGAGGAAATTCCTCGCGCGGCGACAGGAGCTGGATCGTCGCGCGCGGACGGAGGCATAGCTTTCGGCTGGGTTAGGCGATCCTTTTGATGGTCATCAAAGGGGGAATTTACCCATGAAAATCTATTTTGGCCTGCTGGCCACGACTGCCCTTATCGCATCCATATCCACCGCCCACGCTGAAGCGAGCGGAGATAGCGGTAACATCATTGTCACCGCCGCCCGCGCCGAGCGACCGCTGGCCGAAACCGGCAATTCGGTCACCGTGATCGATCAGCAAGAGATTACCCGCCGCCAGTCGGTTTCGGTGGTCGATCTGCTGCGCAATGTCCCGGGCGTCACCTTCACCCGCAACGGCGGGATCGGCGCGACAACCTCGGTCTATATTCGCGGTGCGGAGAGCGATCAGACCGTTGCGCTGATCGACGGAGTAAAGCTCAACGATCCGTCGTCCCCCGGTAGCGGGTTCAACTTCGGCAATCTGCTGGTTGGCAATATCGCCCGGATCGAAATCGTGCGCGGTTCGCAGTCGGTGCTGTGGGGCAGCCAGGCGATTGGCGGGGTCGTGAACATGATCACCCGCAAGCCGGCCGATGCGCTGGCGGTTAACGCCCGCGCCGAGGGTGGCTCGCTGGGCACCGCCCAATTGGTCGCCAATGTCTCGGGCAAGTTCGGGCCGGTTGCCGCCAGCGTTGGCGCGGGCTACTTCCGTACCGACGGCATTTCCACATTCGATGAAAATTTGGGCGGCAAGGAACGCGACGGTTACCGGAATTTCGGTGCCAATGCTTCGTTCAACATTGAACTTGCGCCCAATGTTTCGGTCGATCTGCGCGGCTGGTATTCGGACGGCAAGACCGGCATCGACGGCTTTCCGCCGCCCACCTACAGCTTTGGCGATACCAGCGAATATGCCAAGACCAAGGAATTCGTCGGCTATGCCGGGCTTAACGCGGCCCTGTTTGATGGGCGCTGGACCAACCGCATCGCTTATACCCGCACCGACACCAAGCGGGACAATTTCGATCCGGGCGGCTTTACCTTCCAGACCTTCGACGCGAAAGGCACGAACGAGCGTCTTGAATATCAGGGCGGATTGAACCTCGGGTCTGGCTGGACTGCGGATTTCGGTGCCGAGGAAGAGAAATCCAGCTTCCGCACCTCCAGCTATGGCGGTCCGTTCTCCACCGCCCATGCCCGGATCGACAGCGTCTATGGCCAGCTGACTGCACATCCGGTCATGGGATTGACGCTGGCAGCAGGCGTCCGGCATGACAGCCATGATCGCTTCGGCGGGCACACCAGCTTTGCGGCCAATGGCGCTTACAGCCCCAACGGCGGTGACACGGTGCTGCGCGCCAGTTACGGCGAGGGGTTCAAGGCACCATCGCTGTACCAGCTCTACAGCGATTACGGCAATCAGACCCTGCGGCCAGAATCCTCAAAGAGCTGGGATGCCGGGATCACGCAAAAGCTGCTGGACGGCAAAGTTGAGGCCAGCGCGACCTGGTTCCACCGGGATACAGACAATCTGATCGTCTTTATCTCATGCACTGCGCCGCTGACGGGCATCTGCACCGACCGTCCGTTTGGAACTTATGATAATGTCCAGAAGGCACGGGCGCAGGGCGTTGAGACCAGTCTCACGCTGCGCCCGGTCGAGGCTCTTTCTGTCCAGGCCGGTTACAGCTGGATCGATGCGGTCAACCGGGTCACGGGCAAGGTGCTGCCGCGCCGACCGAGCCAGAGCGTGTTCACCGCCGTCGATTTCCGCTGGACGTTCGGTCTGGAGACAGGGGCGACTATCACCCATGTCGGTGACAGCTTCGACAACGCATCCAACAGCCGCCAGTTGAATGGCTATGTCCTGGTCGATCTGCGCGCCAGCTATCCGGTTGCCAAGGGCGTCGAGCTTTATGCCCGGATCGAAAATCTGTTCGATGAGAAATACGAGACCATCTATCGCTACGGCACCCAGCCCCGCGTCGCCTATGCCGGTGTGAGGCTGCAATTCTGACGGAAGTGCAAACTGTGCCCCATGCTGCGCCGCTGGCGTGGCATGGTGGTCAGCTGGCAGCAGCGGCGCGTCTCTATCCAGATGCGTCGCTGCCGTGGCTGGACTTGTCCACCGGCATTGCCCCCTGGGCTTATCCGCTGGACGATATTCCCGATAAGCTGTGGCAGCGGCTGCCGGAGCAGGATGAACTCGCCGCTCTGGAAGCAGCCGCGGCTGCCTGTTTCGGCGTTTCCGGTGCCGATCAGGTTGCCGCCGTTCCGGGCAGCGATCTGGCCATTCGCCTGCTCGCCCAGGCCTTGCCGGAAACCAAAGCGGCCATCGTCGGCCATGGCGTCGGCCATGGCGTCGGACATGGCGTCGGACATGGCGTTGGACAAAGCTTCAGCGGTTATCGCGCGGCTTGGCCGGGCGCGCAGGTTCTGCCTTTCGAACAAGCCGCAAAGATGCCGCTGCTGATTTGCGCCAACCCGAACAATCCCGATGGCGCCGTGATCGAGCGGCGCAAATTGCAGCGGTTGCGCAATCTCCGCATCGTTGATGAGGCTTTTGCGGATGCCAGCCCGGAGCACAGCCTGCTGCCGCACCGCAACCATGCCATCGTGCTCCGCTCGTTCGGCAAGTTCTTCGGGCTGGCGGGCGTGCGGCTGGGCTTTGTCGTAGCTGACAAGCCATTCATCACCGCCTTCAGGGCGCAGCTTGGCGACTGGCCGCTGTCCGGCCCGGCAATTGCGATCGGGACGCGGGCTTACCGCGATCTCGCCTGGCAGGAACAGCAGCGGCACCGGTTGCAAACAGCGAGCAAACTACTGGCAGCCCTGCTTGCCGCGCAGGGACTCGACGATCTGGGCGGCACGGCGCATTTCCGGCTGTGCGGGACTGCGAATGCTGCGGGCCTGTTCGACCATCTGTGCCGGCAGGGCATTCTGGTGCGCCCCTTTGCGGACCGGCCAGAGGCCCTGCGCATCGGTCTGCCCGGCACGGTAGAGGACTGGGATCGGCTGGAGACGGCCCTGAAAACTTGGAGCAAGCGGTTATGAGCGAAGAAAACGCAGCATTCGCGCACCACAATGCCCGGATGAAGCAGGTCAAGGTCGCGCGGGACAAGATTCAGGCGCGCAAGACCAAGGAAAAGGGCCTGCTCATTGTCCATACCGGCAAGGGCAAGTCCTCGTCCGCCTTCGGCATGGCGATCCGCAGCATCGGCTGGGGCATGAAAGTGGGCATCGTCCAGTTCGTCAAAGGCAGCTGGGACACGGGCGAAAAGGCCTTCTTCAAGGCGCATCCCGATCTGCTCAGTTTCGATGTGATGGGCGAGGGCTTCACCTGGGATACCCAGGACCGCGCGCGTGACATCGCGGCGGCCCGAAGGGCATGGGAACGGGCGAAGGAACTGATCGCCGATCCGGCATACGATTTTGTCATCCTTGATGAACTCAACATCGTCTTGCGGCAGGACACGCTGCCGATTGCCGAGATCGTCGAATTTCTGCAAACCCGGTCGCAGGATCTGCACATCTGCATCACCGGGCGCAGCGCGAAGCCGGAACTGATCGAAATGGCCGATCTGGTCACCGAGTTCACCGAAGTGAAGCATCCGTTCAAGGCCGGATTCAAGGCACAGAAAGGGGTGGAATATTGATGCGGGCCGCTGTTCTCCTCCTGGCCACCATTGCCCTTGCCGCCTGCGCGCCATCGCTGCCGCAAGCAGCGTCGCAAGCAGCGTCGCAAGCAGCCTCGCAAGCATCTGGGCGTGCTCCGGAACAGTCGCAGCCGCCGCGCAGGATCGTGTCGATCAACCCGTGCATCGATGCGGTGCTGATGGAAGTGGCCGATCCTGGCCAGATCGCCGGGATCAGCAATTATTCGCATGATCCGCGCGCGACCTCGATTTCGCTCAAACAGGCGCAGCGCTTTCTTGCGGTGGACGCGGTTGCCGAGGATGTGCTGGCGGCGCAGCCCGATCTGGTGCTGGCCGGGCCGCATGTGGCGATCCAGACCATTGCTGCGTTGCGGCGTCTGGGCATTCCGCTCGCCCAGTTTCCCGTGGCGGAGAGCATCGCCGACAGCGAAGCGCAGATCACCGCCATTGCCGCGCGCATCGGCAGACCGGCGCAAGGTGCGCAGCTCAATGCCCGGATCGATGCGGCGCTGGTTGCAAGCCATTGGTCAGGTCGTCCCGTTCCTGCGCTGATCTGGCAGGGCAGCGGTCTGGTACCGGGCAAGGGGACGCTGGCCGACGAACTGCTCGCCCATACCGGCTTTACCAATATGAGCAGCGCCAGCGGCCTGAAGAAATGGGACATCCTGCCGCTCGAAGGCCTGCTGGGCCACCCTCCTGCCGTGCTGCTCGCAGGCGAGGCGAACATGGGTGCGGGGAATGACGATGGCAACCGGATGCTCAATCACCCGGTACTGCGCAAGGCGCGCGGGCAAATCCGTATCGCCAATTACCCATCGCGCCTGCTCCATTGCGGCGGGCCGGTGATTATCAGTTCGGCCCTACGGCTGGCGCAAGTACGCCGGGATCAGGGCATATGAAACTGAACCTGGCGCTGGGCGGTGCGCTGCTGCTGGCCCTGTTCGGCTCGCTGCTGGCGGGACATCAGTGGATCAGCTTCGATCACTGGCTGTCGGGCGATCTCAAATCGCTGATCGTCATGGAACTGCGCCTGCCGCGCGCCTGCCTTGGTGCCATCGTCGGCGCGGCGCTGGGCGCGGCGGGGGCGGCGATGCAGGGCTATCTGCGCAACCCGCTGGCCGATCCCGGCCTGTTCGGCATTTCTTCCTGCGCCGCGCTGGGAGCGGTCGCCAGCCTGTTCTTCGGTTTTGCGGCGAGCGCCTGGATCCTGCCGCTGTTCGCGTTGGCCGGGGCCGGGATCGGCATGGCGTTGCTGGCGCTGCTGGCCGGACGTTCAGGCAGCATGATCCTGTTTACCCTGGCGGGCGTGGTGCTCTCCAGTCTCGCCGGATCGGCGACTGCGCTGCTCATCAGCCTGGCACCAACCCCCTTCGCCGCGTCAGAGATCGTCACCTGGCTGATGGGCGCGCTGACCGACCGGAGCTGGGACGATGTGAAGCTCGCCCTGCCGCTGGTGGTGATCGGCCTGCTAACCCTGATGCGGGCCGGACGCAGTCTTGATGCGCTGACGCTGGGCGAGACAGCCGCTCGCTCGCTGGGCGTAAACATGGCGCGGCTGCAATGGTTGATCGTGATTGGCGTCGGCCTGACTGTCGGGGCTTCGGTGGCGGTGGCGGGGATCATCGGTTTTGTCGGGCTGGTCGTGCCGCATCTGGTGCGCCCGCTGGCCCGGCACAGCCCCTCGGCCTTGCTGCTGCCCTCGGCGCTGGCAGGCGCGCTGCTGGTGGTGATTGCCGATGCGCTGGTGCGGCTGATCCCGACGGCGGGCGAGATTCGCCTGGGCATCGGCATGTCGATGCTGGGCACGCCGTTCTTCCTGATCCTGCTGTTCCGCATGCGGCGGGAGGTGGCGTGATGGATCTGCGGTTCGACAAACTTGGCCTGACCCTGCGGGGGCGCACCATACTGGACGGCGTTAGCGGGGTGTTACCCCGCGGACAGGTGACGGTAATCCTCGGGGCCAATGGCGCGGGTAAGAGCAGCCTACTGTCCTGCCTGTCCGGCTTGCGCCGCCCGACTTCGGGCGAAGTCCGGCTGGGCGAACGCGCTTTGGCTGCAGTGGCCCATGGCGAACGCGCCCGGCTGATCGGCCTGCTGCCGCAACAGGCGGAAGTCCACTGGGACATCAGCGTCCATGCGCTCGTCGCGCTGGGACGCTTGCCCCATCACGGGCGCTGGGGGCCGGTTGAAGCCGACCGCCAGGCAGTGGCGGCGGCGATGGCGGCCACCGATGTCAGCCACCTTGCCGAACGCAAGGCGCAACGCTTGTCGGGCGGCGAGCAGGCGCGCGTTCTGCTCGCCCGCGTGCTGGCGGGGCAACCGCGCTGGCTGCTCGCCGATGAACCGCTGGCCAATCTCGATCCGGCGCATCAGCTCGATGCGCTCGCCCGGCTGGCGGAATGCGCAACGGACGGCATGGGCGTGGTCGCCGTGCTGCATGATCTGACCCACGCCGCCCGGGTTGCGGACCAGGTGGTGCTGATGAAACAGGGGTGCATAATTGCAGCGGGACCGGCTGAGACGGTCTTGACCCCGGCGCTGATCGAAGCGGCCTTTGGGATCACTGTCCATGTCGGCACGGATGACCGGGGCGGGCCGATTATCGTCCCGCTGGCCCGGGCCGGATGATGCTGGTCGCCGCGCTGGACCGGCCCGAACAGCTATGTCTTGCCCTGGTGGCAGAGGCGGCGCTTGGCTATCCGGCGTGGCTTTATCGAACCATCGGCCATCCGGTGAGCTGGTCCGGCAGGGCGATACGCTTGGTCGAAAACCTGCTCAATCGCGGCAGCGCGGCGCGGCAAAGGCTGGGCGGCGGGCTATGCGCCGTGCTGCTGATCGCGGCGGGCGGAGGAGTGGGCTGGCTGGCCGAAGCGGTGCTGGCATTCCGGTATGGGCCGCTGATTATTGCCCTGCTGGCGACCACGGGCCTTGCCCAGCGCAGCTTGTGGCAGCATGTCCGCGCGGTGGCGCGCCCGCTGAAGGAAGGGCCGCTGGCCAACGGTGACCTCAACACCGCCCGGACAGCCCTATGCCATGTCGTCGGCCGGGATACCGCCGCGCTCGATGAAGCAGGTATCAGCGCGGCAGCAATCGAGACTCTGGCCGAGAGTTTCTGCGACGGGGTGGTCGCGCCCGCCTTCTGGTTCCTGCTTGGCGGATTGCCGGGGCTGTTTGCGTTCAAGGCGGTCAGCACTGCCGACAGCATGATCGGGCATATCGATGTGCGTAACCGCTATTTCGGGACGGCGGCGGCGCGGCTCGACGATGTGATGAACTGGCTACCGGCGCGGATTGCCGCGTTGCTGATCCTGCTGGCGGCACGCGGGCGCGGTTGGCGGGTGCTGTGGCGCGATCATGCCGCCCATGCCTCGCCCAATGCAGGCTGGCCGGAAAGCGCGATGGCGGGCGCGCTGGGGGTAAGGCTGGGCGGCGGGGCGTTCTATGATGCCGAGTGGCTGGCGCGGCCCGCGCTGGGCGATGGGGAGAGCCCTGCTTCCCACAATCTCGACTGTGCGCTGCGGATCTATCTGCGCGCCTGTATCCTGTTGTGGCTCATCGCAGGAGGGATCGCATGGCTGCGCTGATGTTTCAGGGGACCGGATCCGACGTCGGCAAATCGGTGCTCGTCGCCGGGTTTTGCCGGGTGCTGACCAATGCGGGCTACCGCGTGCTGCCGTTCAAGCCGCAGAACATGTCGAACAATGCCGCCGCGACGACCGGTGGCGGCGAGATCGGGCGGGCGCAGGCCTTGCAGGCCACTGCCTGCCGCGCCGCGCCGCATACCGATATGAACCCGGTGCTGCTCAAGCCGCAGAGCGACCGGACGGCGCAGCTGGTCCTCAACGGCAAGGCTGTGGGAACGGCCGATGCCGACTATTACCGCACCCGCAAGACCGCCCTGCTGGACGCAGTGCTATCCGCTTTCCACCGGCTTGAGGCACGCTGCGACATCGTGCTGGTCGAAGGCGCGGGCAGTCCGGCGGAAACCAATCTGCGCGGCGGTGACATCGCCAACATGGGCTTTGCCCGTGCCGCCGATGTGCCGGTGGTGCTGATCGGCGACATCGACCGGGGCGGGGTGATCGCCTCGCTGGTGGGGACCATGGCGGTGCTCGATCCCGCCGATGCGGCGATGATCCGGGCCTTCCTGATCAACAAGTTTCGCGGCGACGTGGGACTGTTCGCCGATGGTTATGCCGATATTGCCGCGCGCACCGGCTGGCCGGGTCTGGGCGTGATCCCGTGGACGGCGACGGCGCGCGCTTTGCCAGCCGAAGATGCTGTGCTGCTCGATCATTGCGGGACAGATGGCCATGGCGCGCGGCATATTGTGGTGCCGATGCTGTCTCGTATCGCCAATTTCGACGATTTCGATCCGCTGGCCGGGGAGGACACTATCCGCCTCAACATGGTGCCGCCGGGCCAGCCGATTCCCGCCGATGCCGACGTCATTATCCTGCCTGGGACCAAGGCGACCATCGCCGATCTCGCGTTCTTGCGCGCGCAGGGGTGGGACATCGACATTGCGGCGCATCTGCGGCGCGGCGGGCGGGTGCTGGGCATTTGCGGCGGCTATCAGATGCTGGGCCAAACCATTGCCGATCCCGGCGGCGTGGAGGGCGAGGCGGGGACCGTGGCCGGGCTGGGCCATCTGCCCGTCCACACCGTTCTGGTCGGCGACAAGACCGTGCGCACGGTCAGCGGCACCGACTGGCAGGGAACCGCCGGGTTTTCCGGCTATGAAATCCACCTCGGCGATACCCGGATCGATAAAGCAGCTGCGGCCCGGCCGATGTTGCGCTTTGCCTCTGGGCAGGCCGAAGGCGTGGTGCGGGCCGACGGGCTGGTTGCCGGAAGCTATATTCACGGGTTGTTCGATGAAGCGCCATTCCGGTCGCACTGGCTGTCCGGGCTTGGCGCGGCCTCCAATGGGCTGGCCCAGTCGGCGCGCGTCGATGCCGCGCTCGATGAACTGGCGGCGCATCTGACCGTCCATGTCGATATGGCGGCGCTGCTGCAACTGGCAGGCATGGAGTGGCGCGGATGAGCGAAGCCCCCACCTTCGATGCCGCCTTTCTGGACCAGCTTGGCCAGTTGTTCGCCTGGCGGCGCGACGTGCGGCATTTCCAGTCGCGCGCCGTTGGGGAGGGACTGATTGAAGAGCTGCTCAACACAGCTTGTCTTGCGCCATCGGTCGGCAACTCGCAGCCCTGGCGCTTCGGACGCATAGGCTCCGTGCCGCTGCGCGCGGCCATCCTGGCGCATGTCAAACAGGAAGTACGCGCAGCGGGGGCGATCTACCCTGATGCTGCGCGCAGGGACTATGACAGCCTCAAACTGCACGGACTGGCACAGGCACCCGAATGGATCGCGGTTTATTGCGATGAGGCAGCCTCCGCCGGACGTGGGCTGGGCCGCCAGACCATGCCCGAAACACTGCATTACTCGGCGGTGATGGCGATCCATACCCTGTGGCTGGCGGCGCGCGCGCGCGGTCTGGGGCTGGGCTGGGTCTCGATCCTCAATCCGCTGGTGATCGACGGATTGCTGGAGGTGCCGAACCAATGGCGCTTCATCGCGCTACTCTGCCTGGGCTGGCCCGAGCGCGACGACGACAGGCCTGAACTGGATCGCACGGGCTGGCAGGAGCGGTTGCCGCCCGCATCGATGAGGTTCACCCGATGACAATTTCGCAAGCACAAGTCCGCGCCCGGCTGGATAGTCTGGCCAAGCCGCCGGGCAGCCTGGGCCGGCTGGAAGATCTGGCGGTGCTACTGGCGCTGACCCAGCAGCGGCAAGATCCGCTCACCACCCCGCGCCGCCTCGTCCTGTTCGCAGGGGATCACGGCGTGGTGGCGCAAGGGGTTACGCCCTGGCCCTCGGCCGTGACCACGGCGATGGTGCGCACGATCCTGTCGGGCAAGGCGACCAGCACGGTGTTCGCGCGGTTGCACGGCGTGGATGTGCGGGTGGTCGATTGCGGCATTGCCGAGCCGGTCGAGGAAATCCGGGCAGCGCATTACCGCGCGGCGCCGGTGGCACGCGGGACGCAGGACCTGTCGCAAGGCCCGGCGATGAGCGCCACGCAGTTCGACAAGGCCTGGGCAATCGGCGCGGACGAAGCCCGCCGCGCCATCGGCGATGGCTGCCGTCTGCTGATCGCGGGCGAGATGGGCATCGGCAATACGACGCCGTCCGCCTGTCTGGTCCACCTGCTCACCATGGCCGATGCCGATTCTGCCACCGGCTACGGCGCGGGCGCAGACGATGCGATGCGAGCGCGGAAGCGGGATGTGGTGGCCGCCGCCGTAGCCCGGCTGGGCGGGGCAAAGGACAAGGCGGCACTGGCCGCCATTTCCGGCTTCGAGATCGTGGCGATGGCCGGGTTTCTGGCCGAAGGGGCGAGCGGCGGGGCAAGCCTGCTGATCGACGGCTATGTGGTCACTGCTGCCGCGCTGATCGCGGAACATCTGGCACCCGGCAGCCGACATGCCATGATCGCCGCCCATCGCTCTGCCGAGCCGGGCCATGGAGCCGCTCTGGCCCAGCTCGGACTGGAGCCGTTGCTGGAGTGGGACATGCGGCTGGGCGAGGGTACCGGCGCGCTGACCGCGCTCCCTCTGCTCGATGCCGCCGCGGCGTTGCTGGGCGAAGTGGCGACTCTGGCCGAAGTGCTGGGGGCATGAAGATCCATGTGCCGCTGCTGCTCGCCGTGCAGTTCCTGACGCGGGTGCCGGTTGCTGCGCTGTTGCCCGATTTGACGCCGGAACAGGCGCGCGCAGGGCTGGTCCGCGCTGTCGGGTGGTTTCCGCTGGTCGGCGGCATGATCGGCGGCGTCACCGCGCTGGTGCTGATGTGGGGCGAGGCAATCTGGCCGCGCGCGATCGCCGTCATCCTCGCCCTGATTGTCGAGGCCCGGCTGACCGGCGCGTTCCATGAGGATGCGGTAGCCGATTTCTGTGACGGTTTTGGCGGCGGCAACAGCCCGGAGCGCATTCGCGAGATCATGAAGGACAGCCGCATCGGCAGCTATGGCGCGCTGGGGCTGATGCTGGCCGTGGGTTTACGCACGGGCCTGCTAATCCTGCTGCCCGGCGCTTTGCTGGCCCCGGCACTGGTGGCTTCAGCAGCCTTTGGGCGCTGGATCGCGGTGGTGGCGATGGGAAGCATTCCTCCGCTCGATCTGGGCAGCGGCGTGGCCAAGGATGTGGGC
Organism: Novosphingobium sp.; assembly: GCA_039928735.1. Classification (GTDB taxonomy): domain Bacteria; phylum Pseudomonadota; class Alphaproteobacteria; order Sphingomonadales; family Sphingomonadaceae; genus Novosphingobium. The sequence continues at coordinate 19,560 of JBDSSP010000095.1, forward strand.
CAGCGGGCTGGGTGGAGCAGTGTTCTGCTTGGTTCGCTGGCGGCGCTGCCGTTCTGCCTGCCCCTTGGCCTGATCCTGCCGCTTGCCTTGGCTGCCGCCGTGGGAGCGTCGCTGATATTCCTGCTGTGGTTTCGCGGTTTTCTGCTGCGCCAACTGGGCGGGGTGACCGGGGACTGCCTCGGTTTCGCCGTCTATGCCGGGCAGCTGATCGTCCTGCTTGCGGCTATGGCAGCATGGCCGAACTGATCCTGGTCCGCCATCCGCCGGTCACGCAGGCCTGGCAGAAGACGTGCTATGCGCGCAGCGATCCGGGCCTCAGTCGTGCGGGGCAAGCGCTGATCGCCCCGCTGGTCGAGCAACTGGCAGCGCTGCGGCCCGATCACATCCTCCATTCCGACATGCGCCGCAGCCGCGCCGTGGCCTTGCCACTTGCGGCGCGGCTTGGGCTGGTCCCCATGGCCGCGCCGCAGTGGCAGGAGCGTGACTTTGGCACATGGGAAGGCCAGAGCTGGCAGAGCATCTATCGCGCCACCGGCAACGCGATGGACGGCATGATCGATGATCCGGAATGCTTCCGGCCCGGCGGCGGAGAAACCACGGGGGAACTCGTGGAGCGGGTTCGTCAGGCTCTGGACCGATTGCCAAAATGCGGGTTGTGCATGGTCGTGGCGCATGGCGGCCCAATTGCGGCGGCGCGTTGCCTTGTTGATGCGGCCGCGCCCGCCAAACTGGCCGACTATTTTATAGCGCCAGGCGATTATGTGCGGATCGGCCTTCGAGCTTACCTGTAGACCTGGCGGCGGTCGCTTACGACCTGCACGAATTTCTCATCACCAGCCCATGATCACGCACTTGGGCTCGATTCAAGAACCTGCTGATCAAGAATTAAGAGATGTCGTCGTATGGAGCAGTCCGGCCAACCCTTTGGTGCCCACTAGAGCGGTTTTCGACCGTTATGAATCGCGCAGGGATTCCTTTGTGGCGTAATTTCTGATTCAGAATCCGTGCTGGTGCAGGAGGCTGGCATGGATGGCTCAATTTTTATCGTTGGATTTGCGTG
>JBDSSP010000096.1:0-14879 GCA_039928735.1 Novosphingobium sp.
AATTTCTCACCAGCAAGCTCACGCCGGCGCCCAATGTTGGCAGCGTCAAGACCTCGCTGACGATTCGCACGGCAAAGCAGTTGCCCGGCGTGCCGCTAGATTAGAGCGGCGGCCTCCAGGGCGAGCAAATAGGTCTTTGCCCCAAACCCCGCGATAGAACCCTTTGCTGCCAAGCCGACATAGGAATGCCGCCGGAACTCCTCGCGGGCATGCGGGTTCGACAGGTGAACTTCGATAACTGGAACCTTGATCGCCCGGATCGCGTCATATAGCGCGAGGCTGGTGTGAGTCAGCGCCCCGGCATTGAGCAGGATCGCCGCCGCACCCTTGCTGCTTGCCTCGTGCATCCAGTCGAGCAGATGGCCCTCGTGATTTGACTGCCGCATGTCGATTTCGCAACCCAGCGCCTGAGCGCGGTCTTCGAGCATCGCGGCTATATCATCGAGCGTTTCATGGCCATAGATGTCCGGCTCGCGAAGACCGAGCAGATTGAGATTGGGTCCATTGAGGACATAGACGAGCTTCTTTGCCATGCGCGGCTCCTGCGGCGGATGCGGGAATGCCCCCTTAGATCATCGGGCGCGAATAGGGGAACCGGTTTTCATCCATGGGCAATCCTGATCCGCATCAGCGGTGGCGCGGTCAACCTGTTGTAGCCGGTGGAGGCGGATTTTCCTGCGGAACATCGGGCTTTGGTTCGGGTGGATGCTCGACCTGCGGTTCATTGTCGGGGACCGCTTCGTCACGGCCAGCGGCAAGCCGGTCGGTCTGGGCTTTGACGGCGGCAGCTTCAGCAGCATGCTGTGCGGCCTCGGCGCGCTGCGCTGCCACTTCGGCGCGATCGAGCGCAGCCGCCAGTTCCTGCTTATCCTGCCCGTTGCAAGCACACAGCAGTACCGCCGGGGCAAGGGCGAACATGATCAGTGGCAGATTGCGTCTGCGGACAGTTTGGCTGTCAAACACCTGATAAATCTCCACAGTGCGCCCGACTTGTCGGGCCAAGCGGGGAAACTAGCAGCAAACCCCTTAGCGACAGTTAACTGGCGGCTAAGTCTGACCCGGCAGTATCGAGCGCATAACCGGCCGAGCGGACAGTGCGGATAAGGTCTGGCTTATCGCCCACGTTGATCGCGACCCGCAGGCGGCGGATGTGGACATCGACTGTGCGCAGATCGACGCTCTTGTCCATGCCCCAGACCGCATCGAGTAACTGGTCGCGTGAATGGACTCGCTTGGGGCGTTCGAGAAAGTGGCGCAACAAGCGGAATTCAGTTGGCCCGAGATGGATCGGCTTGCCGTCGCGCTTGACCTGATGGGTGGTCGTATCGAGTTCAAGCCCGCTGAAGGTCAGAGCTGCGCCCCCCAGCGATGGCCGGCTGCGGCGCAGCAGCGCCTCGACCCGCGCCATCAGCTCTCGAGGCGAAAACGGTTTGGTTACATAATCATCCGCGCCGGTTTTGAGGCCGCGAATGCGATCCTCTTCCTCGCCGCGCGAAGTCAGCATCAGGATGGGTACCGACTGGCATTCGGGCAGGCGCCGGAGCTGGCGACAGACTTCGATCCCCGAAATATTGTCGATCATCCAGTCCAGTATGATAACATCAGGCAGTTCTTCGCGCGCGAGGATCAACGCCTGTTCGCCGTCGCCGGTCTGGCGCACGGAGAAACCCTCGCTGGAAAAATTCCACTCGAGCAACTCGGCCAGTGCCGCATCGTCTTCGACAATCAGGACCGAGGGCTGCATCAAAAGACTTTCTCGATACTGCCAGCATTGCCAGGTTCTGAATAACCTAAGGCCATTGCCGCGGAACAGGCCATCTCAGTTTGGACCTGCAGTTCGGATGAAGTGGCCATCGGCAGTCTCCTGACGGTCAATTGTTGCAGTCAGATGACAGTCACGCGCCCAATTGCGGCCCCGCGAGCGGAAGGGTGATCGATGCCGTGGTGCCTTGGCCCAGTCGGCTCGATATGTCGAAGCGACCGCGATGCCTTTCGATGATATGTTTGACGATGGCCAGCCCAAGGCCGGTGCCGCCGAGCGACCGGCTGCGGCTGGCGTCGGCGCGATAAAAGCGTTCGGTCAGGCGCGGCAAGTGTTCGGGTGCAATTCCCTCGCCATCGTCGCGCACCTGGAGCAGCAACCAGCCGGTTGCGGAACCTTCGATAGAAATTGCGACGTTCCCGGCTGGTCCGCCATATTTGAACGCATTGTCGACCAGATTGCGAACAACCTGCGCCAACTGGCTGCGGTCGCCGCCGACTACGGCCTGATCGGAATTAGTCCTGACTTCGATTGATGAACTTTCGGCGAACTCGCCCGCGACTTCTCGGACTACGGCCACCATATCGACAGGATCGGCGGGCGCGTCGTGTTTTACTGCCTCGATGCGGGACAGCGACATCAGGTCTTCGACCAGCGATTGCATCCGGTGCGCCTCGCGCCCGATTATGCCCAGAAAGCGCTCGCGGGTTGCCTTGTCTCCGCCGGCCTTGTCATCGCTCAGCGTTTCGACATAGCCGATAATCGCAGCCAGCGGCGTGCGCAGCTCGTGGCTGGCATTGGCGACGAAATCGGCATGGGCGCGAGCAACGCTAAACTGGACCGACTTGTCCTGCAGCGTAATCAGCCGGGTGCCGCTATCGAGCACATGGCAAGCGATCTCCCACTGGCTGCCGGGCATCGATATGCCTGAAACTCTTGCATGACCGCCTTCGGAACGCATGATCAGCGCGACCGCGTCGGGTGCTCGCAAGGCAATGCGGACATTTTCGCCGACGATATGAGCGCCCAGCAGCGCCTGCGCGGCCCCATTGGCAAAGGTCACCCGTTCGGCTTCCACCAACATGGCCGGCAATTCGATAAGGGAAAGCAATCGGGTCTGGTCAGCTTCGGCCATGGTTTGCCATAGAGATTGCCACCAGACTTGTCAGCCCCGAGTTACTCGTCACACTGGTGTCATCACAGTGATCAAGTTACCGCGCCTTTACGGGTCGGTGGGCGATTCGTGCCGACTAGCGTGGCGGATCCCTCCGACCAGACAATTCTCGAGAGGATACTGGCATGTTTGCCTGGTTTCAGAAGCTGCTGCCCAGTACGGGCAATTTTTTCGAACAGTTCGAAGCTCACGCTGCAACGTTGACGATTGCGGCTGATGCGCTGGCAAAATTGGTGCGGGGCGGGCCAGATATGGCCGCCCATATCAAGACTATCGAAGATGAAGAGCACAATGCTGACAATATCATCCGCGACGTGCTGAGGGACGTGCGGCGGACCTTCCTCACACCGTTCGATCGCAGCGCGATCACTGCGATGATCAGCCGGATGGACGATGCCATTGACCAGATGCAGAAGACATCAGGCGCGGTCGCACTCTATACCATCACCGAATTCGATCCCGAGATGCAGGGCATGGCCGACATCATCGTCGAGGCGGCTGCGCTGACCGCTGAGGCCATGCCGCTGCTGCGCAATATCTCGGCCAATGCGGCGCGGCTTCACCATTTGACGGCCCGGCTGGTCGCGCTTGAAGGCGATGCCGATGCGCTCAATTACACTGGCCTCAAGAAGCTTTACGAGGGCCACGGCAAAGCGGATCCGACGCGCTTCATCATTGGCAGCGAGCTTTATCGCCACCTAGAAAAGGTCTGCGACAAGCTGGAAGACGTCGCCAACCAGATTGACGGCCTCGTCATCGACCACGCCTGACCAGGGGAGCCGACCATGGAACTCGCATTCCCGTTATTGGTAGGGCTCGTCTGCGTCGCCTTCTTGTTCGATTTCCTGAACGGACTGCATGACGCCGCCAACTCCATCGCCACAGTCGTCACGACCCGCCTGCTGTCGCCGCTCCAGGCTGTAGCCTTCGCCGCATTCTTCAACTTCAGCGCATACTTCCTGACGCTGTATATTCCTGCCTTGCACAAAGTCGCGGAAACGATCGGCAAGGGCATCATCAATAAGGATGTCGTAACGCCAGCGGTGATCTTTGGCGCGCTGGGCGGGGCGATGTTCTGGAATGTGCTGACCTGGATCAAGGGCATCCCCTCTTCCTCCAGCCATGCCCTGGTCGGCGGTCTGGTCGGGGCTGGCGTGACTCATGCCGGAATTGCCGGTGTCGAATGGCCGGGGCTGATAAAAACAATCTCGTTTATTTTCTTCGCTCCCGTCATCGGCATGGCAGTTTCGATGCTGGTCATGCTGATCAGCTCATGGCTGATGAGAGGCGCATCCGCCAAGGGCGCGGGGCGAGGGCTCAAGGTTATGCACTTGCTGTCTGCCGCTGCCTATTCGACTGGCCACGGCCTCAACGACGCGCAAAAGACCATGGGCATCATCAGCGTGCTGCTCTATTCGACCGGCTACCTGCACGGGGATTTCCAGGTGCCGCATTGGGTGGCGATTGGCTGCTATATCGCCATGGGCCTCGGCACCTTGTGCGGCGGCTGGCGGATCATCGAGACGATGGGCAGCCGCATTACCAAGCTTTCGCAGCACCAGGCCTTTTCGGCATCGCTGGGCGGCTCATTCATGCTGTTCGGCGCGTCGGCTCTCGGCATTCCGGTTTCGACCACCCATGTCATCACCGGCGCCGTGATCGGGGCAGGGGCCGCCAAGCGCGCTTCGGCGGTGCGCTGGGGGCTGGCGAGCAACCTGCTCACGGCGTGGATCGTCACGGTGCCTGCATCCGCGACGGTCGGCGCGCTGCTCTATGGAGTGACTTTGCTCTTCAAATGAAGGCCAGGGCCCACATGACTATCAGGTGCGCGCCAGTCGGTCAGGCTATTGAAAGCGCAATCGCCTTCAGGCCGCTTCCTTCTTCCGCCCCGCCTTCTTGCGATCATGCGGGCAGAGCAGTGCCTTGCGCAGCCGGATTGACTTGGGCGTCACTTCGACCATTTCGTCATTGTCGATATAGGCGATGGCCTGTTCCAGCGTCATCACCCGGGGCGGAGTGAGCCGGATAGCGTCGTCCTTGCCGGTCGAGCGGAAGTTGGTGAGCTGCTTGCTTTTCATCGGGTTGACTTCGAGGTCGTCGGGCTTGGCGTTCTCGCCGATGACCATGCCCTCGTAGACCTTCTCCTGCGGGGAGACGAACAAGGCGCCGCGTTCTTCCAGCATGTTGAGCGCATAGCCGACCGCTTCGCCGGTGCCGTTGGAGATCAGCACGCCGCACTGGCGGCCTTCGATCTGGCCCTTGTAGGGGCCGTATTTGTCGAACAGGCGGTTCATGATGCCGGTGCCGCGCGTGTCACTGAGGAATTCGCCGTGGTAGCCTATCAGGCCGCGGCTGGGCGCGGTGAAGGTGATACGGGTCTTGCCCCCGGTCGAAGGCCGCATGTCGGTCATCTCGCCTTTGCGCATGGCAACCTTTTCGACGACCGTGCCGGCATATTCCTCGTCGACGTCGACCACGACGGTCTCATAGGGCTCGGTGCGCTTGCCGTTTTCGTCGGTGTCATAGAGTACGCGCGGACGGCTGATGCCAAGCTCGAAGCCCTCGCGGCGCATGGTTTCGATCAACACGCCGAGCTGGAGCTCGCCGCGCCCGGCAACTTCGAAGCTATCCTTGTCGGCCGACTCGGTGACACGGATCGCGACGTTGCTTTCAGCCTCGCGCTCCAGGCGATCGCGGATCATGCGGCTGGTGACCTTGCTGCCTTCGCGCCCGGCAAACGGGCTATCGTTGACGGCAAAGCGCATGGAGAGCGTCGGCGGATCGATCGGCTGGGCGTGAAGCGGCTCAGTTACCGACAGGTCAGCAATGGTGTTGGCGACCGTCGCGTTGGTCAGCCCGGCGATCGAGATGATGTCGCCCGCCTTGGCTTCGTCGACAGGCACGCGCTCAAGGCCACGAAAGGCCATCAGCTTGGATGCGCGGCCGGTTTCGATGATCTTGCCATCGTTATCGAGCGCATGGATCGGTGAGTTGACCTTGATCGTGCCCGACTGGACCTTGCCGGTCAGGATGCGGCCGAGAAAGTTATCGCGGTCGAGCAGGGTGACCAGGAACTTGAACGGGCCATCGACGTCGGCGGCGGGAGCGGGCACGTGTTCGACAATCTTGGCGAACAGCGGAGTCAGGTCGCCCGAGCGCGCGTCCTGGTCCTCGCTGGCATAGCCATTGCGACCAGAGGCATAGAGCACAGGGAAATCGAGCTGCTCGTCGCTGGCATCGAGGCTGACGAACAGATCGAACACCTCGTCGAGCACTTCCTGCGCGCGGCCATCGGCGCGGTCGATCTTGTTGACCACGACAATCGGCTTAAGCCCCAGCGCGAGCGCCTTGCCGGTGACGAATTTGGTCTGCGGCATCGCCCCCTCGGAGCTGTCGACCAGCAGGATCACGCCGTCGACCATCGACAGGATGCGCTCGACTTCACCGCCGAAATCGGCGTGACCGGGGGTGTCTACGATGTTGATGTGGGTGGTGGTTCCGTGGTGATCGTCCCATTCGACCGAGGTGCACTTGGCGAGAATGGTGATCCCGCGCTCTTTTTCGAGATCGTTCGAATCCATCGCGCGTTCTTCGATGCGCTGATTGTCACGAAAGGTGCCGGACTGGCGAAACAACTGATCGACAAGCGTGGTTTTGCCGTGATCGACGTGGGCAATGATTGCAATATTGCGCAAAGGAGCGGGAGCGGACATCGAAAGCCTTCGGAAACTGAGGGGATGTTGCGGTGCAGCAATTGCGGCGCGCCTAGCCGAAGTTCGCCTTCGGAGCAAGCAAATCACTGTGTCCGCATTGCCACAAACGGAAATTACCGGGGATACCGCTGCGTTTATCGTTGCGCGTTGGCCGCGACTCCTATTAACCAAACCTATAGATCGAGGGAATACGATCAATCGCACAACAGGGAGGCAGCCGCGTTTGCCATAAGTGACCGCTGCACTGCCCTGGAAAAAAAGGGATCGCTCTCATGAAACGTATCGGAAACAGCTTTTTCGCCGCCGCGCGGCTTGCCGCACTAAGCTCCACCAGTCTGGCGCTGGGCCTGCCTGCCACCGCATATGCGCAGGGTGCCGAAGAAGCGCAGCCAGCCACCGATGCACCGGCAGCCGAAGAGGTCGGCAACGGCAACGATATCGTGGTTACTGCAACCAAGCGCGAACAGACCCTGCAGGATGTGCCGATTGCGGTTTCGGTGACCACTGCCCAAACCATTGAGCGCGCGAACATCCGCGATCTCAAGGACCTGGCGACGGTGGTTCCTTCGCTTAGAGTCAGCGAGCACCAGACCTCGACCCAGACGGACTTCATTATTCGCGGTTTCGGCAATGGTGCGAACAATGCCGGTATCGAGCCTTCGGTCGGTGTTTTTGTCGACGGCGTTTATCGTTCGCGCTCGGCAGCACAGATCACCGATCTTCCCGATATTCAGCGGGTCGAAGTCTTGCGCGGGCCGCAATCAACCTTGTTCGGCAAGAACGCATCCGCTGGCGTCGTTTCGATTGTCACCCAGAAGCCAAAATTCACCTTTGGCGGAAATTTCGAAGCCTCATATGGCAACTATAATGCTCTGGTCATCAAGGGCGTGGTCACCGGCCCACTTTCCGAAACTGTCGCCGCCAGCCTGGCTGCGGGATATAATCGCCGCGACGGCTTTATTCTGAATCCGGTGACTGGCGGGAAGATCAATGATCGCGATCGCTGGTTTGTCCGCGGTCAGCTGCTGTTTCAGCCCAGCGAAGGCCTGTCCGTTCGCCTGATTGGAGATTACAGCAAGGTCAAGGAAATTTGCTGCGCCGCCGAGAGCGTGCAAGTTGGCGCGCGCACGGGAATTCTCACCAACCCACTGGGCATTGGCGGCAAGGTCAACAATCCCGCCGATCCATTCGGCGGGCTGTTCTATGCCAACTTCGATCCCACCAACAGCGTCGAGAACTACGGCCTTTCGGGGCAGATCGACTATGAAGTGGGTCCGATGACCCTGACATCGATCACGGCCTATCGCGAGAGCAAGACCCTGGCCAATTTCGATACGGATTTCACCAGTGCCGATCTGCTGCGCGGCGCGGGCATTGGCCGGCTTGATGTCAAGACATTCACCCAGGAACTGCGACTCCAAGCCAATTTCGTCGACCGGGTTAACGTCCTGCTCGGCGGATTCTATTTCCACGAGAATGTCGATCAGGGCAGCAGCGTCAGCTATGCCCCTGCGGCGCGGCCATTTTTTGATACCCTGATCCGTGGTGCTGGCCTCAGCGTGGCAACGCTTGAAGGCACGTTCGGCGCGCTGGAGGGCAATCCGGCGAAATATATCGGACAGTTCTTCGCGACCGGCCAGAACTTTGTTGAAACCGACAAACTGAATGACAACAATTTCTCGATCTTCAGCCAGGTGGATTTTAAAGTCACCGACCGGCTGACGCTGACCGGTGGCATCAACTATACCAACGACAAAAAGCGCTTTTCTGATTCAATCGTGACGAACGATGTGTTTGCCGGTCTCAATTTCAACGCGCTGCAATATGCGCCGTTCCGCAACACACTGCTTTATCAAGGCGCTCTCTCGTCGCAGGTTGGCGCGGCCCTCGGCCTTGGCCGCAGCGCGACTGCCGCTGAAATTGGCGCTTTCGCCACTTCAAGCGCGGCAAACAACGCCGTTTACAACGCGATCGACGCCGGTTCGCACGCATTCGCCAATGCTAGTCAGAACTGCATCACCGTCGGCAACCCCACGGGTTGCACTGTGGGCAATCCGCTCAACGCACTTTCTCCGCTGCAATTGTTCGCGCCGTTTCTCGCAATTCCCAATGCAGTGGAACCCGGCAAGACCTCGGACGACAAGTTCACCTACACCGCCCGCCTAGCCTTTGACGCAACTGAACATATCAATGTCTATGTCAGCTTCGCGACTGGTTATAAGGCGAGTTCAGTCAATCTTTCGCGCGACAGCCGTCCTCTGCTGAGCGACAAGGGCGCGATCGAGTCTGCAGGAATTGCCGTGGTCAACCAGACCTATGGCGGTCGCTTTGCCGGCCCGGAAAGTTCAACGGTCTATGAAGCGGGTATCAAGGCTAGCTGGCGCAATGCCTCTGTAAACATTGCTGTGTTCGATCAGAAGATCAAAGGTTTCCAGGCCAACAGTTTCACTGGCCTTGGATTTATCCTGAGCAATGCCGGCCAACAGTCGGTGCGCGGTTTCGAGATCGAAGGAATGTTCAAGCCCGTGCCCGAGCTGACAATCAGCGGCGGTCTGACCTATCTCGATCCGAAATATGATACCTATCTGCTTTCGCCGCTCGGCAATGCTTCGGGCACGCGCCCTGCGCAGATCCCGACGGTCTCATTCTCGATCGGGGCAGAATACAATCATGAGCTGGGCAATCAGGATCACATCATTGCTCACGTTGGATTCCATCATGAATCCAAAACACAGGTGCTGGAAGGCCTGCCGGCATTTATCGTAACCAATGCGAACGGCTCACTTAACTACCAGCCGGCGATCGATGCGGCCAAACCATTTACGCGCGAAGTCAATGAACTGGATTCTTCGCTGACCTATGCGATGCACAATGGCATCGAGCTTTCCATCTGGGGCCGCAACCTTACTGACAATCGCTACATAACTGCGATATTCGATTCGCCTGCGCAAGCTGGTTCGGTTTCCGCTTACCCCAACACGCCGCGCACCTTCGGGGGTTCGGTGCGCTATCGCTTTTGATCCAGCGCTGGCAAGCCAGACGGGAAGGGGGCCTTTGCGCCCCCTTTTTGTTTGCCAACCGGGTTCTTTTATGGTGCCCTCGCTTTGCCTGACTGATTGAGGGCTAAAGACGAAGGGGAAGAACATGCTAGAATATGCGTTGATGCCGCTCAAGCGGTACGCTGAATTCTCGGGGCGCTCGAGGCGTAAAGAATATTGGTTCTTTTTGCTCGGCGTAGTTATCGCGGCAATCGTTCTCTCGATTATTGAAAAAATTGTCGGTCTGCCCATCATTCTTGGACCGTATGGTCCGTTAACGTCTCTCCTCCTCATTGCGGTGATTATTCCCTCGATTGCAGTGCAAGTTCGCCGTTTCCACGATCAGGATAAGTCCGGCTGGTTTGTTTTGCTCAGCCTGATTCCATTCCTCGGCGGGCTTGTCGTACTCGTTTTCATGTTCCTTGAAGGCACACGAGGACCAAACCGTTTCGGGCCCGATCCGAAAGATCCGGGCACCGTGGCCACCTTCGCGTGATCGACTGAATATCATATCAATTGCGATTGCACACCGCCCGGCATCACACCGGGCGGTGTCGTCTTGTGCCGGGGGGGGGCTGATGGAATGGATGATCCTGCCCTACAAACGCTATTTCGATTTCAGCGGACGTTCGCGCCGCAAGGAATACTGGCTGTATACGCTGTTCACTGTGCTGGTCTTTGTGGCCATTGTCGCAGTGGGCCTCGCCGGGATGCCATGGAGCGAAATGTCCAACCACTCTGCCAATCCGCAACCGGGACCACTTCTGTGGGGCGCCATTGGGACTGGCGCGGTCTTCTGGCTGGGCACATTAATTCCATCGATTGCCGTCACGGTCAGGCGTTTTCATGACCAGAACCAGTCGGGCTGGCTCTACCTGCTCGGGCTTATTCCCTATGTCGGCGGTCTCGTGTTGATCGTGTTCATGTGCCTTGAAGGGACCAGGGGCGAAAACCGCTTCGGGCCTGATCCGAAAGATCCCTCCAGCGCCGACGTCTTCATCTAGGTTCATAAATCGCGCAGCGCCTGCGCTGGTTTCGCCCGAAGCAACGGCAGCGATCCTGCCAGCGCAAAGCCGAGCACCAGTGCCAGGCCTGCGCCCAGCACGGCGAATACCTCGCGCCAGTCGGGTAGCCAGTCAAACTCGAACAGCTTGACGATCACCAGCCAGCCGATCCCGCTGCCAAGCGCCAAAGCCACGCCCGCGAGCATTGCGACCAGCAAGCCATATTCAGCAACCTGAAGCGCCAACAGCTGGCCCCGGCTGGCGCCCAGCACTCGCAGGATCACTGTGTCATAGAGCCGTGAAGCGCGCGCCGCGGCTATGGCGCCGAGCAGCACAGCAATCCCCGCCAGCACGGTCACCGAGGCGGCAGCAAGGATCGCCACACTCATTTGCGACAGCAAGGCCCGGGCATCGCGCAACAGCGCGCCGGTTTCGATGACTGAGCTGGCCGGAAATGCGCGAACCAGTCGGCGCAGCAGGCCCGCCTTGGGGGCACCGGGTGGAATGTCGATGGTTGCGGCGAGATTGTGCGGCGCGTCCTGAATTGCGTTGGGCGAGAACACCAGCACGTAGTTGAAGCCCATCGAATCCCAGTCGATCCGGCGGAACGAGGCAATTTTCGCGGTTCGTTCAACCCCAAGCAGCGAGATGGTGATGCTGTCGCCGAGCTTGAGGCCGAGCGCATCCTCCAGCTTCTCGTCGACTGAAACCAGCGGCACTCCGGTGTAGCCCTTCGCCCACCATTGCCCTTCGGTGAGTGAGTTGCCTTCGGGCACCTCGTCCGCATAGGTCAGCCCGCGCTCGCCGCGCAGTGCCCAGGCATTTTCGGGGATCGCCTTGAGATCGGCGACCCGGGTCATCCGCTCAGCTGGTCCATAGGCCAGAATCGCGCCGCGCAGAGCCGGGACTGCGCGAATTGCCGCGCCGGGGACGGTTTGGTGGACCGCCTGCTCGAATTCCGCGAGCCGGTCGCGCGGCACATCGAGCACGAAATAGTCCGGCGCGCGCGCCGGGACCTTGCGGGCGATATTGGCGGACAGGCTGGTCTCGATCACCGCCAGCAGGACAAAGGCCGAAAGGCCAAAGCCGAGCGCGGTAACCAGTGCGCCGGTCTGTGCGCCGGGGCGATAGAGGTTGACGAGGGCTATGCGCAGCAGTGGATTTTCCGGGCGGGGCAAGCGCGCGGTCAGGCGCCGGATCGCCCCGCCGAGCCCGGCGAGTAATATGAGAAGTGCCGCGGTACTGACCAGAAAGCCTGCGGTCAGCCGCATGTCAGCGGCGCTGGCGAGCGCCAGGCCGACGATAGCCGCAAGACCCAATCCGACAGGAACAAGCATCGCGCGAAATGGCAAAGCGAGCGGCGCGACCCGCGACCGCATCAGCGCCATGGCCGGAAATTGCCGCGCGCGCAGCAGCGGCGGTGCTGCAAAAACCATCGCCACCAGTAGGCCATAGGCTGCAGCGCGCGGAAGCGCCGCGGGATCCAACACCAGCCCGGCGCTGACCGGCAGCAGCTTGCCCAGCGCGGAGGCCAGCAGCGGCGTAACCAGCACCCCGGCGGCAAGCCCGGCCACGCTGCCGGCCAGCGCGGCAGCAGCGATCTGCAAAAGATAGATCCGCGCAATGTCGCCGCTGCTCGCGCCCAGCACTTTCAGCGTGGCGATGCTGGCGCGCCGTGCATCGAGATAGGACGCGACCCCGCCGCCAATACCAATCCCGGCAATCGCCAGTGCAGCGAGGCCGACCAGTACGAGGAATTGCCCCATATTCTCGATGAACCGCTCCGCGCCGGGAGCTGCCTTGTCACGAGTGCGCAGACGCAGCCCGGCATCGGGAAAGCGCGCCTGCAACTGCTGGACGGCCGCCGCCGGATCAATGCCCGGGCGCAGCGCCACGCGCAGCTTGGTGCGATACATCGCGCCGGGCGCAGTAAGGCCGGCGCGCGCAGGAAAATCGTCGCGGACAATGGCTACGGCGCCCAAGGCGAAGCCCTCGCTCAAGGCGTCGGGCTCCTCGGCGACAATCCCGCCCAGGGTGAGCGGCTGTCCCCCAATTTTCACCGTGTCGCCTGGCGCGACTCCGAGGCGTTCAGCGGCGCCTTCAGCCAGCCACAGGCTGCCGGGCGGCGGCGCGCCGACCGCGCGGCCATCCTGTAGGCGCAACTTGCCGACCAGCGGATAGCTGGCATCGACGGCCTTGAGCGCGATGGGCGCGGCGCATTCGTCCGCTTGTGGCCCGGCTGTAGCCATTGCCTGCATGCGCGTGCCTGACGAGACTTTGCCCAGCGCAGAAAACGCGCTGGCTTCCTGCGCCGTCGCGCCGCGTTGCCAGACTTCCGCCTCGATATCGCCGCCCAGGATCGACGCGCCGCGCGCAGCGAGTTCGCTCTCGATCGAACCGGTGAGGGTGCCAATCGCCGCCAGTGCGCCAGTGCCGAGGAATAGGCACACCAGCAGCAGCCGCAGGCCACGGAAGCGTGCAGACAAGTCGCGGCGTGCGATACGCCAAGCTGTCGACCAGGGTAATGCTCCCCTCCCGCCTGCGGGAGGGGTTGGGGGAGGGCGTGTTGAGCGAGGCTCAGACAACAGGCCCTCCCCTGACCCCTCCCGCAGGCGGGAGGGGGAAAAACTGCCGACTCCCGTCATGTCCCGCTGTCGCTGGCGATGCGCCCGTCGGCCAAGGTGATGACCCGCCCGCAGCGCGCCGCGAGTTCGTGATCATGAGTGACGATCAACAGGGTGGCGCCGGCTTCGGCGTGGCGGGCAAACAGCAGGTCGATGATGTCGTGCCCCGTCGCCGTGTCGAGATTGCCGGTCGGCTCGTCGGCGAAGACCAGCACGGGACGCGGGGCAATGGCGCGGGCAATGGCGACGCGCTGTTGCTCTCCGCCGGAAAGCTGCGCTGGATAATGCGTCATGCGGTGGCCGAGGCCCACAGCTTCCAGCTCGGCCCGCGCGCACGAGGCAGCGTCGGGCATCCCGGCCAGCTCCATCGGCGTTGCGACGTTTTCCAGCGCGGTCATGGTCGGCAGCAGGTGGAAGGCCTGCAACACGATGCCGATCCGGCCGCGCCGGGCGCGGGCAAGCGCGTCCTCGTCCATGCCCGAAAAGTTCTCGCCGGCGACACTGAGGGTGCCTGACGTCGCGCGTTCCAGCCCGGAGAGCACGGCCATCAGCGACGATTTGCCAGAGCCGGACGGGCCGAGCAGCGCCAGCGCCTGGCCTTGTGGAACCTCGAGGTCGATGCCCCTCAGGATTTCAACTGCGGCCTGGCCGCTGCCGAGTGTCAGGGTGAGGTTTTGCGCGGCTATCGCCGGGGGAGGACTTGTCACGGTTGCCAGATGGCATAGCTATGCCCTGCGCAGCAAGGAACCAGATGTATGAAACTGTATGGATTTGCGGTTTTAGCCGCTCTGCTGCTGGCCTCTTGCGGCAAGGGCAACGAGCCGACCCCGGCGCCCACCGCTGCTGCTGCCCCGGAAATGCCGGTCATGGGCCCCGAACGCCGCATCCTTGCGCTGGGTGACAGCCTGTTCGCTGGCTATGGCGTCAAGCCCGCGGAGAGTTATCCCGCCAAGCTCGAAACAGCCCTGCGCGCGCACGGAGTCAACGCCCGGATCGCCAACGCCGGAGTCTCGGGTGACACCTCGGCCGATGGGCTGACACGGCTCGCCTTCACGCTGAATAGTCAGCCGCAAGCACCTGATCTGGTCATCATTTCGCTGGGCGGCAACGACATGCTGCGCGGTCTGGCGCCGGAGCAGACCAAGGTCAATCTCGATGCCATCATCACCGAACTGACGCAGCGCAAGATCCCGGTGGTGCTGATGGGCCTGCTCGCCCCGCCCAATCTCGGCGCGGATTATCGCGGCAAATTCGATGCGATCTATCCGGCGCTGGCGGAAAAACATCATGTCTCGCTGGTGCCGTTCTTCCTCAAGGCCGTGTTCGACAAGCCCGATCTGATCCAGCAGGACCACATCCATCCCACCGCGCACGGCATCGACGAGATCGTGGCCGCGACGACTTATGCGGTGGAGGGGGAACTGACGCCGCGGGCCAACTAGACCCAGAATCGATCATATTTGCACATAGCCTGAGTGGCGGATGTAATTCGAGCATTCTTGCGGTTTGAACTTTTCGAGGATGATTTTGATTGCGTCGCAGATGGCGTCGAATGATCGGGGAG
>JBDSSP010000097.1:0-3374 GCA_039928735.1 Novosphingobium sp.
CAATGTCCGCGCGGCGGGTTTCGAGATTACCGAGGTCGAAAACATATTCCTCGATGTGGTGAAGACGATCAAGGCGGTGAAGGCGGGGTAATATTCCCAAGCCACTTCACGTTCCGGCGCACCAAAGTTTCGCTTTGGCGCAGGTAAGCGAAAACTTCTCGCCGGATGCCGAATCAATGTCTACTCGTTGAGTTGAGATAGTTTCGGGCAAGGCGGATATGGATTTCGGCACCTTCGATCTGGCCCAGTTGTTGCCATTCATAGCGGTGGGTTTTGCCGCGCAACTGGTCGATGGCGCGCTGGGCATGGCCTTTGGGGTCATTTCCAACACCTTGCTGGTCGGCGTGCTCGGCGTGGCACCCGCGCTCGCATCGCAGCGTGTCCATCTTGTCGAATGTTTCACCACCGCGACCTCGGGCATCAGCCACCTGCTGCATGGCAATGTCGACAAGCGGCTGTTTCTGCAGCTTTTAGTCCCCGGAGTGGTTGGCGGCATGCTGGGCGCCTATGTGCTGAGTTCACTCGACGCCAGCGTTGTCAAACCCTTGGTGCTTCTCTATCTTTCGGGCATCGGCATCTATCTGCTGGTACGCGGCATTTTCTATCCACCCAAGATCCGCGACGCGAAACTGATCTGGCCGCTGGGCCTGTTCGGCGGGTTTCTCGACGCGGCCGGCGGCGGCGGCTGGGGGCCAGTCGTGACTTCGAACCTGCTGATTCAGGGCGCAGACCCCCGCAAGGTCGTCGGCACGGTCAACACCGTCGAATTTTTCCTCACAATCACAGTCTCAGCCGCCTTCATTTTCCGCCTCGGCATCGCCGATGTCGCGGGGGCAACGCTGGGGCTGCTGATCGGCGGACTGCTTGCCGCGCCGCTGGGCGCATGGGCGGCAAAGCATTTCCCGGCCAAACAGATGCTCATATTGGTCGGCATCGTGCTGACCCTGACAAGTGCTTACGGCGTATTCAAGGCTTGGGGTTGAGTGGACCCCCCAAGGGCTCTCCCCGGAGGCAATCTCCGGGGAGAGCACACTTGCTAGCCTAGCGGCGCCCCGCCAGAACTGGCAGGGATAGGATCATGGATGGACAACTTCTCCTCATCTGCCTGCTGACTGCCAGCATCAACCTGATCGGCTCGCTGGCCTATGCCGCCCGGATCGCCGGAATCCGCACCGGACGCATTGCAATGAGCTTCGCCTTGTTCAACCTGCTGGTTCTGGTCAGCCGCATGTCGAACAGCTTCCTCGGGCCATTCCTGGCCAAACGCATCGAGACGCGCATTTCCGGCGGCGGTGGCGAGGCGCTGGCGGGCGATTTTCGTATGGTGCTGGCCAGCGCCAGCGTGGCGGTGTTCGCGGGTATCCTGTTGGTGCCGACAGCCCAGCGCCTGTTCGCGCGGGCGATCGGCTGGTTTCAGCGCAACCGGTCCACCGCGCGGCTGGTGCTGCGCACCGCCTCGCCATCGGGCCTCGCTGCGATCCGCGAGGCTATCACCATCCCTTCCATCGCCCACCTCAAGAACCTGGCGCGGCCCAAGGCCACCGGGTGGGGCCTGCTGGTTGCGAACATGCTGGCGCAGGCGCTGATCGTGGTCGGCGTGCTCGCCTCGCTCTATGCGGGCTACCTCAATCCGCAGTTCCGCGTCACCGCCTCGCAGCTTTCAGCAGTGGTCAACGGCTTTGCGACTATCCTGCTTTTCGCGCTGATCGATCCGCAGCTCTCGGTGATGACTGACGATGTCGTTGAGGGACGCATGGACGAAGCCTCGTTCCGCAAGGTGATCGTCTGGATTTCGCTTAGCCGGCTCGCCGGAACGCTGGCGGCGCAGGCGCTGTTCCTGCCTGCCGCCGCAGCGATTGCGTGGATCGCCAATTACGTCTGAGCGATCAGCCTTACCCGCAAACCCCCGCTGCTGCCAGCACCGCCAAAGTCAGCACATCGGGCGCAATCGCGGTCATCGGGGCGATCTGGACGGGCTTTTCCATGCCGATCAGCATCGGGCCAATCGTGGCATTGCCAGCCAGTTCGCGCAGCAGCTTGGCCGAGATATTGGCCGATTGCAGCCCCGGCATGACCAGCACATTGGCAGGCGCGGTCAGGCGGCTGAACGGATAGTTCTTCATGACTGTCGGGTTGAGCGCGGCGTCAGGCGCCAGCTCGCCTTCATATTCGAAGGCCTGCTTCTGTGCATCGAGGATTGCCACCGCGCCGCGGATTGGCTCGAGCCATTTGCCCGATGGGTTGCCGAAGGTCGAAAACGACAGGAAGGCAACGCGCGGTTCATGCCCCAGACGGCGAGCAACCGCTGCCGTCTGGGTGGCAATGATCGCCAGGTCTTCGGCACTGGGCCGCTCGTTGACGGTGGTATCAGCCAGAAACACGGTCGAATTCTTGGCGATCATCAGATGGATGCCGAATGGCACCTCACCGCTCTTGGGATCGAGCACATGGCGAACTTCCTGCATGGTCTGCGCGAAAGTCCGGGTCATGCCGGTAATCAGGGCATCGCCGATTCCCAGTTTGAGCAGACCGGAGGCAAAGATGTTGCGGTCTTGATTGACCATGCGCTCGACATCGCGCTGCAGGAAGCCGCGCCGCTGCAGCCGCTCGTAAAGCATCTCGACCATGGCCGCGACATGCGGCGAAGTGGCCGAATTGTGGATCTCGTAGGTCTCTGGATCCTGGACGCCCAGCTCGGCCATCTTGGCAAGCACGGCATCGGTGCGCCCGACCAGCACCGGATCGCCATAGCCGAAATCGCGATACTGGATCGCGGCGCGCAGGACGACATCGTTTTCGGCCTCGGCAAAGATCACCCGCTTGGGGTTGGCCTTGACCTGATCGTAGACCTGCGTGAGCACCGAAGTGGTCGGGTTGAGCCGGGCCTTCAAGCTGTGGCGATAAGCGTCGAAATCCTCGATCGGCTTCTGCGCCACGCCCGACTCCATCGCTGCCTTGGCGACGGCGGAGGGCACCACTTCCATCAGCCGGGGGTCGAACGGGGCGGGAATGATGTATTCCCGACCGAACTGCTGGGTCTTGCCATAGGCAACCGCAACTTCCTCGGGCACCTGCTCGCGCGCCAGCTCGGCGATAGCCTTGGCGGCCGCGATCTTCATTTCTTCGTTGATCGCGGTCGCCCGCACATCGAGCGCGCCGCGAAAGATGAAGGGGAAGCCGAGGACGTTGTTGACCTGGTTGGGATAGTCAGAGCGACCGGTGGCAACGATTGCATCCGGTCGGACGGCCATGGCATCGGGAGGGGTGATCTCCGGATCGGGGTTTGCCATCGCGAAGATGATCGGATCCTTGGCCATGGTCTTGACCATCGCCTGCGACATCGCGCCTGCAACCGACAGGCCGAGGAAGACATC
>JBDSSP010000098.1:0-13439 GCA_039928735.1 Novosphingobium sp.
TGGCTCGTTACGAGGCTCGCAAGAACGATTTCAGGGTCGTTCAGTCGCCGCCAACGCGAAGAAGTGACTCGCGCGATCACCGTTGCCGACTGGCTTGGAAATTGAAGCCGTTGCTGAGGATCTTTCGGAACGACGAAAGCCAAGTTGGAGGCTTGATGCGGTTACTCCGCCCGTTCGCGAGGAAATCAGGGGATCGAGGCAGGTTCAGCAAAAAGGCACTCATACCACTTATTTTCCGGCCTGTTCATCAGCCTCAACTCCGGGCTTCCAGCATGGGTCAAATTCCAGATCATTTGTGAGCCTGTCCCTTCCTCCGGTCCGAAGCGCGGCTCAAGAATTTGGTAACCCGGCAAGATATCGACAATGGCGCGCCAATCCGCCGCGCTGCCAAGATGGCCGCTGTATTCGAACGCAATGAGGGGGCGATGCCTTGCTATTGCCTCTCCCAAGGCAGGAATGATTTTACTTTCCAGGCCCTCCACATCCAGTTTGATGAAGTCAATTCGCGGGAGCTGCAATTCGGCGATCGCCCGGTCGGCATAACGGATGGGGAGCGTCTTGGTACGATATCCCGCCGCGACGTCGACATCATCGGCGACAAACCCGCTCGACCCAAGATTGCCTGAAACATTTTCCTGGAAAAGTGCAGTCCCGTCTTGATCGCCCAGGCCAAAACGGTGGACATGGATGTTGCTTCGGTCATTCAGCGCGATGTTTCGCTCAAGCCGTTGCCATGCGCTCGGGTTTGGTTCGAAACAATGAATGACGCGGCCTGCAGAGGCTAAATACAGCGCATGGTTTCCGATATTCGCCCCGATATCGAGCATGACTGCGTCGGCGGCGAGCCGGGCATCCAGATAATGCAGAAGTTTCCTCTCATAGATGCCATATGTCGCGATATCGCGGTCGATGGCTTCATTTGGAAAGAGTTCAAAACGGAGACCCTTCTCCGCCGAACAGATGAACGGTTCGGTTTGCTTGTCGTAGCGTTTGCGCTTGTATCCGGACTTCGCCATTGCGATGGCACGATCCGCATTATAAATCAGGCCACGGATCATATGGTGTCTCATATCGGGCAAAACGAACCCGCATCCGGAAAGGCGTTGGCGGTAGTATTTCTTGCAGAGGTTACCAAAGTGCCTCGTCGCAGTGTCTTCATTCCTACACGATGCATAGTCGCCCCTTCCAGAAAAAGGCAATCAGTGTGAACAGGGAAGCGCATTGGCTGTCAGCACTGCCGAAGTTTGACGCCACATGGCGGATACCGCGGATCATTCATCAAACCTGTTCGTCATTGGATCTTCCGCCGCCGCTCCAGGATAACATCAACCAGCTCAAATCGGCAAATCCGCAGTGGGATTACCGATTGTATGACGACTCCGCGCGCCAGGAACTGATCTCTGGAATCTATGGTGACGAAGTTCGTGCAGTCTATCGGCTGATCAATCCTGCTTATGGCCCCGCCCGGGCCGACCTGTTTCGCTATTTGGCAATCTATGCCTGCGGCGGCGTCTACATTGACATCAAGAGCTATTTCTCACAGCCCATAGACAGTGGCGTGGCCGAAACCGATGCATTCATCCTGTCACAATGGGACAATCTGCCGGGCGGATCCCATCCGGGTAGCGGCTTACATCGTGAACTCGACGCAGTGCCCGGCGGCGAATTTCAGCAGTGGCACGTCATCGCTTGTCCGGGGCATCCCTTTTTGCGAGCAGTCATCGCTAAAGTCCTCAGCAACATCGAAAGATATCGGCCGTGGCGCGGCGGTGTCGGTCGCATCGGCGTACTGCGGCTGACCGGACCGATTGCCTACACCAACGCCATTTTCCCCCTCCTTGAGCTCTATCCTCACCGCAGGATCTGGAACGAAGCGGAGATCGATCTCCACTATAGCATTGGTGGAAATTACGATCATCATTCGGTTTTCAAGCAGCACTATTCGCGGCTCACCTCCTCAGTTGTGGAAATGCCGCCGTGGGCGAAACCGGCAGCGACCGTTTATGGTCGGCTTAAGAAGTGGAAACAGACTGTAGCAGATGAAGATCTTTGATTTGCCCCATCGCTGCCTGGGGCGACAAGTCATCTTCGCCTGATCTCCACGCCTTTTGACGCATGCCATAGTGCCGGATTGTGGTATCTTTGCAGAATTGTGATACACATTTATCGGTGAAGCCAGGCAGAAACCTGTCGCACACCGGTCAGAAGCGATGAAGGCGTATCAAAACAAGAATCCCACCGCATGGAAGCGCCGTATCCTGGCAGCCTCAGTGGTGGCGACTGGTATAAGTGCCATCATTCCATGGGGCCAGATCAAGGTGGGTCATGGAGACGGCAACGATCTGCGTAAATCGCGTGCTGACCCCGTCGCCGAACCTTCAGATCAATTGTCATTCGAGCGGGGGGCATCGCCGGCCGCTGAACCGCTCCCGCCAATTGCGCTCGCCGCACCAGTTGGGGTCTCGCTACCAAAGGTCGCGCCAAAGCGACAGCAGGTGGAGCGGGCCCTGCCGCCGCCTGAGCGAATTGAAGCCTTGGGTCCGCGTCGGCGCTTGATCGCAGCCCGAGTGCAATCCGAGCGGGTAGTTCCGGAGATTTCCCGCCAGGCTCCCCAAAGTTCGTTTCAAGAAGTTGCTGACGGAGTCTTTCAAGTCGGGGCAGGGCAAGCTGCTGACACCGAACTGTCGAACGGCAATGTTTTGCAAGACCGTGTGGTATCGCGAGACGCCCGACAGGAGCAGTCCATGGCACTTCCTTCGGATCGCGCCCCGCTTGAAAGCGTGCAGGAGATTGCGGGTCCGATCGAAGGACCGACTTCCGGGTCGGCTGTCGCGATCAGCCAGGATTCTGGTCGTCCGGCGGTTGATAGCTCGATGGTGCCCGCATCGCTCGATAATCCACCTGAGGCCGGAATAAATCCCGCAGCGGAGCCTGAAGTTCGGGCTGACGCCCCCATTCTTGCAAGCAACGTCGATAACGGCACCACGCCTCAAGCCAATGCCCTGACGGCTCCTTCGGTCGACGTACCGGATGCAGCGGTGACCAATATCGCGGAGGTGGGCGCCGGTCCTGCAATCGCCCCCAAGCGTGCCAGCCATCAAGTCAGCAATGGTGCCCCCGATGTCACAGCGCCTGCGCCAAATGCTGATGTGCTGCGAACCACATCGGAGGTACCCAGACTCGCCGAGACCGATCTTTCCTTGAATGATGTGGCCGGAGACGTTTCGATGCTACATTCTGCTCAATCCGGATTGCAACTGGCCCAGTCCTCGCTTCCCGTGCGAATAAACGACGTTTGGGTAGGCAATGTCCCGTTCGTGATCGACTCTCGTGATCAACTTTCTGTCAGTCTGGCGGGCCTTCTGGATCTTGTCGGTCCGAGCATGCAACAAGACAGATTCAGGCAACTTCGTTCATCGCGCGCGGCATCCGGCTACGCAAGTTTCGAGACCCTTCGCAAAGCAGGGTTTACAGTGCAGTTCGACAAGGCGACTGACAGTTTGACGCTATCCGCTCAGACTGGCGGCACTGGCCCGGACTAGATTCTCTGCGCGTTGCACCGGAGCCGCCAACAGCTACACCCTCGCAAAGGCGGCTGTTCGCCAATCGCGAGAAATGGGCTTTCTTACATCCCACCCAAATCTACCGAAATGTTCCGTCTTTTGTGGCTGTAGCGACTCGTCACATCCGCTAAATAGCACTGCGCATCGCAAGTCGGGCGATCAACCATGCTCGAGCAAAGAGCGCGGTTGGACTTTAGGATAAAATTAACCTTAAGCAGCCTACCAATCGATTGTCCGTTAATGGCTCGGGGGTTCTGATGTATCGCGCATGGATTGTTGCAGGTTTGGCTATCTGCCAGATCATGCCCATGCCGGCCCATGCCGACGTGATGGAAATCGGTCGCTCGGGTGCAATCTGGGTCGCCGGGGGACCTGCGGCGCCGCTAGATGCTGAGGCCTCCTCAATTTCAGGCACCCCGTATTCTGACAAAGGTGTTCAAACGTCCGTACGGGAAAACTCTAACGTACCGCCTGAATGGCGCTTCAGGGTTGCCGAACTGGCACAGAAATATGATCTCAGCCCAAAGCTTATCGAGGCGCTGGTCTGGCAGGAAAGCCGCTGGAACACGATGGCACTTTCTCCGGTGGGAGCCCGCGGCCTCACCCAGCTCATGCCTGGCACGGCTCGAATGCTTGGCGTCAATGCCAGTGACCCGCACGCGAATCTCGAAGGCGGCGCGCGCTATCTGCGCATGCAACTGGATGCATTCGACGGCGATGTTCTGCTGGCCTTGGCTGCCTACAATGCAGGTCCCCAGCGTGTCATAAAGGCAGGCGGCATTCCTGCCATCCGCGAGACCAGAAACTACGTCGCCACGATCCTGTCGCGGCTTTCTCAATCGGTGCACTGATGAAAAACATTTCCAAATTTGGCTCCGGCCTGGTTGCAGTCGGGTTGATTATCTTCCCGGTCGCGGCCAGCGCTCAGACGCGGGATCCTGCTGGCAGCGGGCCGATCGTTGCCGCGTTAGGCTGGCTTCAGGGCACCTTGCTTGGCAACGTTGCGACCACTGTCGCGGTGATGGCCGTGGCTGCCGTGGGCTTCATGATGCTCACGGGCCGGCTAAGCTGGCGGTTCGGGGCCACCGTGATCCTGGGCTGCTTCATCCTGTTCGGGGCAAGCGCAATCGTGGCGGGCATCCAGCAGGCAGCGGGCGGGGGCTGAGCCGGTGACCGATATCGTTCGCTTTCCGCTGCACCGGGCATTGACGCGGCCCCAGATGTTCGCGGGCGTGACCTACAATTTCTTCGTGATCAACGCGGCGGTTACCACAGAGCTTTTCCTTATGACCAAGAGCTTCTGGGCATTGCCCGCAGCGCTTGTGATTCACGTCGCGGGTTATCTCGCCTGTCTGCGCGAACCGCGCGTGTTCGACTTGTGGCTGACCAAGGTGAGCCGCTGTCCCCGGGTGAAAAACTGGCAGCGCTGGGGCTGCAACAGCTATGAGCCTTAAGGAAGCTTTGGACATGATGACCGGACGCAAGGCTAGCCACACACGCAACCGGACGAGTGCAATGTCCTGGGCAGGCAAAGAAGCGAAGGGCGGCGAGCGGTTGCCCTACCGCGCTTTGATTGACGAAAATGCAGTCCTGCTGCGCGACGGTTCGGTGATGCTCGCTCTGGCGGTGCCAGGCCTGTCTTTCGAGACGGCCGAAACCGACGAATTGAACGCACAAGCGGCTCTGCGGGAGGTACTGTTGCGCAGCGCCCTCGACTCACGGTTTGTGCTGTATCACCATATCGTGCGCCGCAAGGTTTCGGTTGAGCTTGAGCCAGTGACGGCCGATCCACTGTCCGCGCACATTGACTCTCGCTGGTTTGAGCAACTGTCTGCCGGTTCGCTGTTCGTAAACGATCAGTTCGTCACTCTGGTCAGGCGTCCGTCACGAGGTCGCTCGGGCTGGGCAGAGCGGATTTCGCGCCGGCTACGCCGCGGGAGCGAGGCAGCTGAAGCCGATCCCGCCGATCTTCGCGCTCTGCGTGCAGCGGCACATGCCATGATTGCAGCGCTTGGACCCTATGGCGCGCGGCTGCTGGGTGACTATGAAGGCGCGCCCGGCACTTGCTCGGAAGTGCTCGAGTTGTTGTCGGCGCTCTACAACGGCGAAATGCGACCGGTGCGCCGGCCAGCGGAAGGTGTCGACATTGGCCAGATGCTGCCATATCGGCGGATCAGCTTTGGCCTCGATGCATTCGAACTGCGCGGAGCAGAGGCAAGGCCAGATTTCGCGGCGATTGTCAGTCTCAAGGATTATCCCGAATCGACCGCTCCGGGCCTGACCGACGTTCTATTGCGGGTGCCGTGCGAGCTGGTGCTGTCGGAGAGCTATGCTCCGACTGACCGCCAGATCGCGCGTGAACGCATCGATTTGTCCGTCCGGCGTCTTAAGTCAGCCGACGAAGAAGCGCTGGCCGAACGGCGCGAAATGGTCGCCGCACGCGACGCGCTGGGAGTGGGCAGCGTCGGTTTCGGCGATCATCACCTTTCCATTCTGGTCCGCGGTGAAAGCCTCGAGACGCTCGATGAAGCCTGCGCGGCATGTGCTGCGGCGCTGTCGGACGCTGGCGCGATCGCGGTCCGTGAGGATGTCAACCTTGAGCCCGCGTTCTGGGGTCAATTCCCCGGTAACGAGACCTACCTCGTCCGCCGTTCGCTGATCTCTTCGGCAAACATGGCCTGTTTCTCGAGTTTGCACGGTTTCGCCATGGGGCGCGCCTGGGGCAACCATTGGGGCGAGGCTGTGACTTTGCTGCAAACGACCAGCGCGACACCGTTCTTCTTCAATTTTCACAACGGCGATCTCGGCAACTTCAGCGTCATTGGACCCTCGGGTTCGGGCAAGACAGTCGTGATGAATTTCCTGGCGTCGCAAGCGCAGAAGTTCTCACCGCGCACCGTGCTGTTCGATAAGGACCGGGGGGCCGAAGTGTTCGTGCGCGGGATCGGCGGCAACTATAGCCGGATCGCGCCGGGCCATCCGACCGGCTTCAACCCGCTGGCCATGGCCGACACTCCGGTTAATCGCGCATTCCTGCGCGACTGGGTCGCGGTATTGACACAAGCAGAAGGCGCTGAGGAACTTGCGATCATTGCAGGAGCCGTTGATGCCGCCTACGCCAACGAGCCGCGGCTGCGGCGGCTGACCCACTTTCGCGAATTGCTGGCGGGTTCGCGCCGGCCGCAACCTGGCGACCTTGCCAGCCGCCTGGACGCCTGGATTGCCACTGGCCCCAATGGCGGCAGCGGCGGTGAGTATGGCTGGCTGTTCGATAATCAGGCGGTGAACGCGGGGCACGGTGCCCAGGACCGCCTCGACCTGAGCGCGCGGGTGCTCGGCTTTGACATGACAGCACTGCTCGAAACCCCGCGGTTGCGTACGCCGGTGATGATGTACCTGTTTCACCGGATCGAAGAACTGCTCGACGGCTCGCCGACGATGATACTGATCGATGAGGGTTGGAAAGCGCTCGATGACCCCGTATTCGCTGCGCGCATCCGCGATTGGCTGAAGACCTTGCGCAAGCGCAACGCGCTACTCGGCTTCGCCACCCAGTCGGCACGGGACGCGCTCGACAGCCGGATCGCTACGGCACTCGTCGAACAGACTGCGACGATGGTGTTCATGCCCAATGCCCGCGCCAGAGCTGAAGACTACTGCGACGGCTTCGGTCTGACCGGGCACGAGCTTGAAATGATCCGCACTTTGCCGGCGCATTCGCGCTGCTTCCTTGTGCGCCAGGCCGACGCGTCGGTGGTGGTGCGTCTGGACCTGTCAGGCATGCCTGAGGTGCTGACGGTGCTTTCGGGCCGTGAGAGCACGGTGCGCAAGCTTGACGGACTGCGCGAGCAGTTCGGCGATGCACCTGCAGCCTGGTACCCCCATCTGACTGGCGCCTCATGGCCCGGACAGGATGATTCGCCCACCGTCAACTGGTTTGATGCGGACGTGCCATCGGCCTGGATCGAGGCAGCAGAGTGAGCGCGTGCGCTCAGATTGCCGATGACGGCGCGCTCAGCGTCGGATCCGCCTTGCGCGGAGTCGATTGCCTCGCGGCGGAGATGACCTCAAGCACGTTTGGGCGGCTGTTTGGCGCGCAGGGAATGCTGTCCGAAGTCCTCACCATCCTATTGACGCTCTACATCGCATTTTTCGCCATATCGCTTCTGACCGGACGTTCGAGGCTGGGGATTTCGGCGCTTACTCCCCGTGTTCTGACGCTGGGAATGGTGCTCACCTTTGCGACGAGCTGGGTGGCCTACCAGAGCGTGGTCTGGAATCTCGCAGTGGGCGGTCCGGATCAGCTTGCCGGAATTCTCACGGGCGATAGCGGATTGGCCACGCAGATATTCGGCGATCGCATTGACATGGTCTTCAACGCGCTCTCGGAGACGGCCACCAATGTCACCGCCAGCGCAGCAGGCGCCCCTGCTTCACCCGCAGCCTCCATGCCGACGAATTTGCTGTGGCTCGCCGCAGTGCTCCTCATGCTCGGCACGGTGGGGGTGCTGGTAACAGCGCGGATTGCGCTGGCTGGTCTGCTTGCGCTTGGCCCGGTGTTCATTGTGCTGGCTTTGTTCAAGGGAACGCGAGGTTTGTTCGTAGGCTGGCTGCGGGCCGTGGTGCTAACCGCGTTTACGCCACTGTTCGCGGTTATCGGTGGCACCTTTACGCTTAAGCTGATTGTCCCGATCATTGCAGCCATGCAGGGTGCCGAAGGACTTGATATACGCGCCGCAATGGCACTGTTCCTTATTTCTGCGGTTCACATCGCCTTGATGGCGATGATGTTGCGCGTGGTCGGAACGATCATTTCGAGTTGGAACGTGTTCGGTCTGGCGGAACAGCCAGTCCCAAGTTCGGCGGACGGCGCCAGGAGCGGAGCGGCGCTTGCACCCCCTGGATCTTCGCCGGCAGCATCCGTTCAGGACACCCGTCGAAGCGGCCGTGCAGCGGTGATGCAGTCGGAGGCGCATGTCATGCCGTCCAATCACCAGGCAAGGTCCGGTTTCGTCGCAGCAAGCGAGCGTCACAGCAGCACGCACACTGTCCAGGTTGGCGGCGCTGAAACGCCGCCGCTGCGATCAAGCAACCGGCGAGCCCAAGGTGTGGGCAGTGCCTTTCGCAGCAGTTCAAGCCGGATGGCCCCGCGTCACTTCAAGGAAATAAGGCGATGATTAACCGCACACTGGGCGAAGCGCTGTTGGGCACCGCACTGCTTTTCGGCACCGCTGCCCCAGCAAGTGCGGATGAGCGCTTGGTCAACCACGCCTTCAACGAAAGCGAAGTGATCCGGGTTGAAGGCAAGATGCATGTCCAGGCGACGATTATCTTCGGCGAGAACGAAACGATCGAGAACGTCGCCGTCGGCGATTCCCAGTCCTGGCAAATTACGCCAAACAAGCGTGCAAACCTGCTGTTCTTGAAGCCGCTCTCCGAGGCAGCCCGCACCAACATGACGGTTATCACCGATCAACATCGGTATTTCTTCGATCTGATCGCTTCAAAGACTGCGAGACCGCTTTACATGCTGCGGTTCGCCTACCGCGATTCTGCGGCTCATCCCGGAACAACCGGCTCGCAGGCCGAAGGAGTTCGCCAGGTTTCGCCCCATGGCTCGGGAGCCGCGATGCCGAGTTCGGTCAATCCGGCGACCAATGCCGCGATTGATACGAAGCTCGATCCTGCCATGCTCAATTTCGCGTGGAAGTCCTCTGGCGATTCGAAGCTCGTTCCGCAGAGCATCTATGACGACGGTATATCGACCTTCCTTGTGTGGGGGGAAAGGCAGCCAATTCCAGTCATTCTCATGCGGAATGACAAGGGGGAGGAGGGCCCGGTCAACTTCGCCGTTCGTGGCAGCATGATCGTCATCACCGACGTACCCGGCACGCTGATCCTGCGGAACGGGCACGCCCGGGCAATGCTGCGCAACGACGGACGCGGCACAGTATCCAGAGTGCGCGGTGACATGCCGCGCTCGCCGACACCGGCGACGATTGCTGCGTCACCACCGGCCTCGGCCTTACCATCGACAGATTTTGCAGGGAGATAGCACGTGGCACCTTTCCGACATTCGCCACTGCGCGCGCACTTGGCCGATCATAAAGACCCGCGCGACGAGCATCAGGGCGCTGAAATAATCGATCTTGCGACGCGAAGTGTCTTGCCGGTCGTCACTCAGCGCAAGCGAAGTGAAGGCTTCGGATTGGCCGGAGGAGTCGCAATTGTCGTTGCCTTGGGAGCGTTTACGCTTTGGTCCTTGGATTCCGCGCGCACTGCCAAGCCAAACCGAGAGCTCGCGGCCGCGCCCAGGCAATCGCCGACAGCACTTGCGCCGCAGCCGATCACCCCGGCTGTTCCGCCTGCCGGGTTTGCGCCAGCACAACGTGAGCTTGCCGCGCCGCCGCAATCCGCTGTGCTTGCGGCACCGCCGCAGGGAGCAAATGCTACCGCTCCCGCCGTTGCGCCTGGGACGGCGACAACTTTGGTTTTCGATACGAGCGCCCGTTCGGCACCGTTCAGGTCTGCTGCGCCAGCTCCCGGTGCGCCAGCAGGCACCAGTGTTCCGACCGATGATTTCGCCGCCCGGCTTTCCGGAGGGAACTCCAGCGGTACGGCGACGGCATCGGCCAGTTTCGATCCCAAGACCACTGTCACACAGGGCACTCTCATTCCAGCCTTGCTCGAAACTGCGATCGACACCGATGTACCTGGTTATGTGCGTGCGGTTGTCAGCTCGGACGTACGCAGCTTCGACGGTGCGCGCGTGCTTGTGCCGAGATCGTCGCGGCTGATTGGCCAATACAAGAGCGGACTCACCGCTGGCCAAAAGCGCGCCTATGTCATCTGGACCAGACTGATCCGGCCCGATGGCGTCTCGGTCAATCTTGGATCCCCGGCAGTGTCCTTCGGGGGTGAGACAGGACTAGCCGGCAGGGTTGATTCGCATTTCTTCGCCAGGTTCGGTTCGGCAATGCTGCTTTCAGTCATCGGCGGACTTTCGTCCATCGGCAGCGGAGCTGGCGTAATTGTCAGCGGGGGTGGCCAATCGGCGGCCGCTGCAGCCGTTGGGCAAACCGGCCAGATCGGCCCGACAATTCGTGTTCGTCAAGGCGAGCCAATCCGCGTCTTCACCGCCAGGGACCTCGATTTCTCACGGGTCGTCACAGAATGAGCGGCAGCGTTATTCCAATGCTGGCTGACCCGGCCAGCGCGCTGAAGCTTGACGCCGCGCCGGAGCTGCAGCGCAGCGTTTATCTCGAGGCCTATCTTGCGCCCTTCATGCCCTGGCTCGAACGCGAGGGTGTTACGGAAATTCTCGTCAACCGCCCAGGTGAGTTGTGGATCGAGGATGCGGCGAGCGAAACCGGCATGCAACAGGTCTTGTTGCCGCAGATTGACGATGCGCTTTTGCAAAGACTTGCTGAGCAAGTTGCCCGCAGCACGCATCAGGGTATTAACCGGGAGCATCCACTGCTCGCCGCCACCCTCCCTGGCGGCGCGCGAATTCAGCTCGCCGGGCCGCCCGCGACCAGGCACCACTGGGCAATGGCAATCCGTTGTCATCGGCGGGTAAATCTGCCTTTGGACGCTTATGACACAGGTGCGATCATTGAACGTGTCGAGCCGCCAATGCCTGATCGGATGGCTGAGCCAATCGCCTATCTGCGCGAGGCCATCCGGCGGCGGCGTACGATATTGATTTCCGGCGGCACTTCTACGGGCAAAACGACATTCCTCAACGCCATGCTGATGGAAATTCCGGCGAGCGAACGACTCGTCCTGGTCGAAGATACGCCCGAACTGAGGTTACCCGGAAAGAATGGCGTGGGTCTCATTGCTGTCAAAGGCGATCTGGGCGAAGCCAGAATCACGGCAAACGACTTGCTGCAGGCAGCGTTGCGACTTCGCCCAGACCGAATCGTGCTCGGCGAATTGCGCGGCAGCGAGACAGTTTCGTTCCTGCGCGCGATCAACACCGGGCATCCTGGCTCATTCTCGACGGTCCACGCAAATTCGCCGGCCGGAGCGCTGGAGCAAATTGCGCTAATGGCAATGCAGGCCGACATCGGCCTGACGCGCTCCGAAACGGTCGACTATGCGTCAACGGTTATCGACGTGGTGGTCCAGCTCGAACGGAGGAATGGCAAACGCGTCATCGCGGCGATTGCCGAGACCTGATGCGGTTCCGGAGTGGTTTCCGCAGCGAGTGAGATCACCCAGCGGACAAAACGACCGTTGCTCTTATCCGCGCCAGGTCAGAAAACGTGCGACAACAATCAAAAAGCCACCCTGCCGGTTATGGAAGGGTGGCTGTTTTGATTGCTCTTGCGAACAACGACGTTCGAAAATGCGGACAATTCCGTGCATGGTCTTCCGAATGACGCAGCCAGGCTGCGCATTCGGAGAACCCAGATCAACTCATCGCGAAATTGACACGAGTGCTGAATTTCGGACGGCGACGCATCGCGAAGCCGATCATGCCGAAGCCGAGCAGCATCATTGCCCAAATCGCCGGCTCGGGAACGGCCCGGTTGGCAAATTGCAGTGTGCCCGAATAAGACCCCTGTCCGGTTGCACCTGCCCTACCGTTGATAGACAGAGTGTTCGTTGGGAGCAGCGAGATGAAGCCCAACGTGCCAGTGTCGAATATGCCCGTTGACGTAAGCGTAAATGCCGTGCCGTTAAGCGTAACGGTCATCGGAGAGCCGACGGTAGTTGTGCCGAAGGTGATATCATTAGGATCACCGACACCGGTCGCAGGTCCGCTCGTGATCGTTCCGCCGACCAGCGAGTAACCCGCGGGAGCCGCGAAAGTACCCGATTCCGAGAATAAGCAGGGTGATCCTGCGCAAACAACATTGTTGCTGGTGAAGGTGCCGGACGGAGCGGTGACAGTTATCACTAACGCGGCGTTCGCCTGGGTCGCCATCACTAGCGAAGAGGCCGCAGTGGCTAAAGCAAGAAGCTTACGGTTCATCATTATTCTCCTTTGGAATTGGTTACAGCTCTAAAATTCACAACGACATCCCCAACCTTGAAATGGGTCGGCAAATCGCTCGGCATTCTCGAATCCAACGCTATTTCGAATCGGATTTCAAACGGCCCTATGCGTTGAAGATTAACAGAAATTCAAAGGTTAACAACAGTTATCCTAACTTCGTTAACGAGCGATTTGCGATAAAATGGCTGCGCGGCGTCCTCGCGAGTCCCCCGAAATCTGCCAATCTTGGCCCCATACAACCAAGAGGTGTTTCAAATCGGGAATCTGAAATCAATATTTTTTAGCCTGATCGGCGGCTGAAATAGCCCAGCCGAATTTGGTCGAGTCGCTACGATTCGGGACTTTCAGAACGATCGACCGGCGACCGCTTATGCGCGAGGCCAAGCTCGCCTGATACGCCGTGCCAGTTCGGCGACTTCACGCAGACCCGGCATGCGATCGAATAATCGTGGCGCTATGTCACTGCGCGAGCTCCGTTGATGCGCGAGTGGCGGGATCGCAAAGTGCGTGATCGCCTCGGGGTGAGCCCGGCGGAACCAGATATAGGCCGCATCGATCGGTGGGTGGATGCCGTCGTAGGTCAGGGCGTCGAGGTAAGCCACTACAGCCTTCGCGCCCGCAGCAGTGAAGCCCATCATGTGTGCTCCGATAATGTCACTGTTGACAAGATCGTCGGGCGTTGCGGCTTCATAGCCGCCGTAGAAAATCTCCCAGTCGCCGTCCGCAGAATAGTCGCGGGTTAAGGGGGCGAATGTGCAATCGTCTTCCAGGATCAGGACCGACTCATTGGCCGCCGCTGCTTCGCGCAGGATCGCCAGTTGACCGAGGTAGACCCCGCGCGCGCCAACCGAAGTGAAATCGCCCGCGTT
>JBDSSP010000099.1:0-3165 GCA_039928735.1 Novosphingobium sp.
GGAGCTCGGCTTGGCGGCGACGTAATCACCGACGAGGCCCACCGCGTCGAATCGGGCAATGGCGAAATTCGGATCTCCGCGGGCAAGAAAAAGCACGGCATCCTGCGCCCGGTGTAGGCGTCAGAGCGAGGCTATTCTGCGCCGGTCCGGCAAGGACCTGCCGGTCATTTCTTGCCGGTTTACCTATTCTTTGCCTTTGCCCCCCATAGTGACCTGCTCGAAACCCGATGCGAAAGTGAGTCAAAGCTATGGGAGCTGGTGCCCAACTATCCGTTACGGACCTGCGGCGCGCGACTCGTCATCCGGTTGAACACCGGGTGATTGGGGAGCATCGCCGCCTTGGGGATGTCCATCTCCAGGTCATCAACATTTCCGCGCACGGCTTCATGGCAACCGAAGCGCCCGGCCTGACGCGCGGCGAGCGCATCATTGTCCGCCTGCCTGTGGTCGGCCGCATCGAGGCCCATCTGATCTGGACCACCGAAGGCAAGGCCGGTTTCCAGTTCGAGCGCATTATCCGACTCGAGGATTTCATCAAAATCATTGAGGTTCTCCAGGAAAATCCCCGCCTGCGCCGCAGCCGCTGAGATAACTTCGTCGGTCGGCGTACTTGGCAGGGCTGCCCGCTCCTGCCATTGCTGCGGCATGATCGAACCGAGCTCGCCGCTGCAAATCCCGGATTTCCGCCTGCTGTGGCTGTCGCGGTTTGCTTCGGTGATCGGCACGGTCGGCATGGTTGTGATCATCGGCTACCAGCTCTACGACGTGGCGCGCGGCCAGTATGGCATGTCGATCACACAGGCGGCGTTCCAGCTCGGGCTGCTG
Organism: Novosphingobium sp.; assembly: GCA_039928735.1. Taxonomy (GTDB): domain Bacteria; phylum Pseudomonadota; class Alphaproteobacteria; order Sphingomonadales; family Sphingomonadaceae; genus Novosphingobium. The sequence goes on from JBDSSP010000099.1 coordinate 826, forward strand.
GGGCTGGCGCAATTCGTGCCATTGTTGGTGTTCACGCCAGTTGCGGGCGTAGTCGCGGACCGCTTTGACCGGCGCACGGTCGCCGCGCTGGCATCTGCGCTCGATCTGCTGATTGCCCTGGCGCTGGCGCTTGCCACCCAGCTTGATGGGCTGAGCTTGCCGCTGCTGTTCAGCCTGGCCGCGCTGCATGGCACGGCGCGGGTCTTCATCGGGCCGGCGCTGAGCGCCTTTACGCCCAACATCGTCCCCGCCGCGCTGATGCCGCGCGCCATCGCGCTGGGATCAATGGCCTGGCAAATCGGCGCGATCGGTGGACCGGCGCTGGCCGGCTTGCTGTTTGGCATCCATCACGCCCTGCCCTATTGGACCGCCGCCGCGCAGCTGGCAGTGTCGCTGACCGCCATCCTGGCGATCCGCCGCCTGCCGCCGCCCGAAGGCAACCGCGACATCCATCCGGTGCGCCAGGTCATCGAAGGGTTCACCTATGTCTGGCGTGAGCGCTTCCTGCTCGGCTGCGTGACACTCGATCTGTTCGCGGTGCTGCTCGGCGGCGCAACGGCGCTGTTGCCAATTTATGCCCGCGATATTCTGGTCGTCGGTCCGCAGGGCCTCGGCATCATGCGCGCCGCGCCGGCGCTTGGCGCGGCATTGGTTTCAGTGATTCTCGCGGCCAAACCGATCACGCGCAATGTCGGAGCCAAGATGTTGTGGGCAGTGGCGGCTTTCGGGCTGGTCACCATCGGCTTTGGCCTGTCGCGGAATTTCTTCCTGTCGCTGGGCTTTTTGGCGATACTCGGCGCAGTCGACATGATCTCGGTCTTCATCCGCAGCACACTGGTCCAGCTCAACACGCCCGACCAGATGCGCGGGCGCGTCTCGGCCATATCGGGGCTGGCGATTTCCGCCTCCAACGAGCTGGGCGAAATGCAATCGGGCATTGCGGCGGCATTGCTGGGCGCCACCGGGGCGGTTGTGTTTGGCGGTGTGGGTGCCATAATCATCACCGCTGCCTGGGCCTGGCTGTTCCCCGAACTGCGCAACGCCCGGACCTTCGCGCCCCAATACCGCACTACGGAGAAGACGCCATGAAAGCCGACAGCATCCTCGCCACCATTGGCAACACCCCCCATATCCGCCTCTCGCGCCTGTTTCCGGATCATGAGGTCTGGGTGAAGTGCGAGCGTGCCAATCCGGGCGGTTCGATCAAGGATCGCATCGGACTCGCCATGATCGAGGCGGCGGAGGCCGATGGCAGCCTCAAGCCCGGCGGCACCATTGTCGAGCCGACTTCGGGCAACACCGGCATCGGGCTTGCCATGGTGGCGGCGGTCAAGGGTTATCCGCTGATACTCGTCATGCCCGAATCGATGTCGCTTGAGCGGCGGCGGCTGATGCTCGCCTATGGCGCGAAGTTCGACCTCACCCCGCGCGAAAAGGGTATGAAGGGCGCGATGGAACGGGCCCAGGAGATCGCCGCCGAAACCCCCGGCGCATGGATTCCCCAGCAGTTCGACAACCCCGCCAACATCGCCATCCACGCGCGCGCCACAGCACAGGAAGTGCTGACTGACTTTGCCGATGCGCCGATTGACGTGTTGATAACCGGCGTTGGCACAGGCGGCCACCTCACTGGCTGCGCCGAGACGCTCAAGGCCAAGTGGCCGGCTCTGAAGGCCTATGCCGTCGAGCCGACGCTCTCGCCCGTCATCTCCGGCGGGCAGCCGGCACCGCATCCGATCCAGGGTATCGGCGCCGGGTTTATCCCGACCAACCTGCACACCCAGTCAATCGACGGCGCGATCCAGGTCGATCCTGCCGATGCCAAGGAATGGGCACGCCGCAGCGCCACCGTCGAGGGAATCCTCGTTGGCATCAGCTCGGGCGCGACCTTGGCGGCGATTTCCCAGAAGCTGCCCTCGCTGCCTGCGGGATCGCGGGTGCTTGGTTTCAATTACGATACCGGCGAGCGGTATCTGTCGGTGGCGGATTTTCTGCCAGAGTGAGCGGGCTTGAGCCAGTAGCATACAACGACGGCGCCATCGGGCTGACCGGCTGGCTGGCCCAGCCGCAAGGCGTGCCCCGGGCAGCCGTCGTAGTGTTCCCGACTATCGTCAACGTGAATCCCGCTATGGAGCGCCGCGCCCGGATGCTGGCCGAAGCGGGCTATCTGGCGATGATCGCCGACTTTTACGGAGAGGCCGTTGCCAATTTCGAGGCGAGCGGGCCGCTGGCACAGAAGCTCCGATCCGATCCGCACACCTACCGGGCCCGGCTGCGCGCCGCCATTGCCGCGCTGGGTTCGCTGCCCGATGCCGCTGGGCTGCCCATGGCGGCAATCGG
>JBDSSP010000100.1:0-12293 GCA_039928735.1 Novosphingobium sp.
TCGGCGCCGGAGAATCCGTCCTCGGCCTCGTGGTCATAGGCATAATCCTTGCCGTAGCCGATATCCTTCATCAGTTTGGTGGGCGCGTTCAGGATATTGGCAGGCGGGCTGAGCGAGCCGGTCTCCCTGGCGCTACGCCAGGCTTCCTTCTGCGCCGTGTAAGCCGCGTTCGACTTGGGGGCAGTAGCGAGATAGAGGCAGGCTTGGACAATGGCGAGTTCGCCTTCGGGCGAACCGAGGAATTGGTAGGCATCCTTTGCGGCGAGGCACTGCGTCAAAGCCTGCGGATCGGCTAGGCCGATGTCCTCGCTTGCGAAGCGCACCAGCCGCCGCAGCAGATAGAGCGGCTCCTCACCCGCGGTGAGCATCCGCGCGAGATAATAGAGCGAGGCCTGCGGATCGGAGCCCCGCAAGGCCTTGTGAAGCGCGGAAATCAGATTGTAATGCCCATCGCGGTCCTTGTCGTAGACCGCGACGCGGCGCTGGAGGAATGTACCCAGCGCCTTGGCATCGAGCGGATCTGCAATTTGCGCCGCATAGAGCGTCTCGGCCTGATTGAGCAGGAACCGCCCATCGCCGTCCGCCGAAGCGAGCAATGCCTCGCGCGCTTCGGGGGTGAGGGGCAGGGGCTTGCCTTCAAGCGCCTCGGCCCGCGCCAGCAAGACCGCCAGCGCCGCCGCGTCGAGGCGGTGCAGGATCAGCACCTGCGCCCGGCTGAGCAGCGCGGCGTTTAGCGCGAAGCTGGGGTTTTCAGTGGTTGCGCCAACCAGGGTTACAGTCCCTTTCTCGACGAAGGGCAGGAAGCCATCCTGTTGGGCGCGATTGAAGCGGTGGATTTCGTCGACGAACAGCAGCGTTCGTTTGCCCGCCTTTGCCGCCGCCTCTGCCTCAGCAAATGCCTTCTTGAGGTCAGCGACGCCTGAGAACACCGCGCTGATCGCGGTGAAGCGCATGCCGACGCTGTCTGCCAGCAGCCGGGCAATGCTGGTCTTGCCAGTGCCCGGCGGACCCCACAGCACCATCGAAGAAAGTCTGCCCGCCGCGACCATTCGCCCGATCGCACCTTGCGGTCCGGTCAGGTGCTCCTGGCCGATGATATCAGCAAGGACGCGGGGCCGCAGCCGGTCGGCCAGCGGAGCATCGGCGGCAGGAACGTCGACCGGCCGGTCTGGCATGTCATCGATGAAAAGATCGGCCATGGGTGAACTCTAGCCGATTCCGGTTTGGATTGCATAGGCGGGCTGGCGATCGTTTCGCTGCCACCCGCGCTCGAGACCGGCAACAACTGGATCATGACTGTCGTCTTTCTCGCCGCTATCCTGTTTTTCTGCTGGTTCGCCCGGCGCAGCCGCACTGCCGGGATACTGCGTTAGCGCCCAGCCGCCTTCTGGCGGATCAGTCGCAAGTAGGTGTCGGCTACGGTCTGGTTGATCCTGTCCCAGCTGAATTCGAAGCTGCGCTGCAATCCGGCGGCTCCATGCGCGGCGCGCAATTGGGGCTGCTCGACATAGCTCCGCACGGCCTCGGCGAACTGGTGCACTGCCCCGGGGCGGATCAGGCGGCCGGAGACCCGGTCATCGACGAGGCTTTCGCTGCCAGTCGCTTCAGCAGCGACAACCGGCAGGGCGCAGGCCATGGCCTCGAGCGTGACGTTGCCGAATGTTTCGGTGACGGACGGAAACAGCAAGACGTCCATGCTGGCGACTGCCCGGGCGAGGTCGGTGCCGACCAGCAGGCCGGTGAAAATGGCGTCGGGAAGCCGGGTTTCAAACCACTCGCGCGCTGGTCCTTCACCGACGATCAACACCCGGTGCAGGGTGCCGCGCTGGCGCAGTTCGTCGATCGCGTCGGAAAAGACGTCGAGTCCTTTTTCCATGACCAAACGGCTAAACAGGCCAACGACGACTTCGTCATCGGCAATGCCCAGCAAGCGGCGCCAAGCGATGTCGCGGCGCTCTGGATTGAGTATCGCGCGATCGACCCCGCGCGACCAGATGCCGATGTCATAGCTCATCCGCTGATCGCGAAGCACTTGCGCCATGCTTTCTGACGGCGCGACGAGTGCGTCGCAGCGCCGATAAAGACGGCGTAGAAGCGCGGTCACTGCAGGCTCCATCCAGGCCATATTGTAATAGCGCGGATAAGTGTCGAAGCGCGTGTGAACGGAGGCGAGGACTGGCAGACCACGCCGCCGCGCCCAACTCACCGCGCGGTGCGCGGCAACATCCGGCGAGGAAATGTGGACGATATTGGGCGCAAATGCAGCTAAATCGCGCCGCACACTGGCGGGCAGACCCAGCGCCATGCGGTATTCCTTCCGGCCGGGAACGGCGACGCTTGGAAGCGAGACGAGTTCGCCAGTTGCAGCGACCTGCGGTTCCGCGACAGTCGGGGCGTAGACGCGGACAGCGGCACCCTGATCCAGCAGGTAGGCGACTAGCCGGTTTAAGGCTTGGGTCGGCCCGTCCCGGACCATGTTGTAGTTGCCGCTGAACAGGGCGATGCGAAGATCTGGCGTCTGCATGGTCGGCAGGCGCCTTAGCGGGCAGAGGGCCCATTGGCGAGGGGGCGTTATGCCCCCTCAGCCGTTTGCAAATGGCAGCGAGGTATTAATAGCCCCAACGGTTATGATCGTGGTGGCCCCAGCCATCGTGATCGTTCCAGTCCCGATGGCGCCAACCATTATGCCCCCACCCATCATTTCGCCAGCCATTCCACTGCCGCTGATAGCGTGGATAGTCATAATCATATGAATAGTAGCGCGGGTATGAGCGATAATAATAGCCACGCGGATAGTAGTATCCGTCATCGTAATAATAGCCGCGATCTCGGCTGTTCGAAGCAAGCGCCGCGCCCAGCGCAAGTCCGACTACGCCAGCGCCGATTGCGATAGCAGCGTCATCGCCGCCGCCACGATGACCACGATAATAGCCGTCCCGGGCCTGTGCCGGCAGGGCCATGAGTGCCAGCGCCGGAACGGCGACAGCGGCTGCGGATTTCCAGGATTTCAACATGATTTTGGCGACCTCCGTCATCTGGCCGGTCGCCTTCCCGAGCGACTCGGCAATGTCCTCAATTATAGCCAGTGGCCGGCTGAACGATCCGTTAACCCTTTCCCAAAACGAAAGAGCGCATGGTCCCAATCCGAAGACAGAGACCATGCGCCCAGCGACCCTGCATGCTTGCAGGAACTCAATTAATAGCCGCGGTATCCGCCGCGATAGCCGTCACCGCCGCGATAGCCTTCACCGTCGCGGTAACCGTCACCGTCGCGATAGCCGCGCCGCTGATAGTAGCCATCGCCATAGTCTTGGTTACGGCTGCTGTAGCGGCCATCGCGGTCATTATCGCAGTTGCGGCCTTCCCGGTCGTAACGATGCCCGGCGCGATCCCAGTAGTAACCGTCACGCCATTCCCAGCCGTTGCGATAAGCATAGTCGTTGCCGCGATGCCGGTTCCTGTTGCCGCTCGAGGCGATAAGGGCACCGATGGCAATCCCGACAATGCCGCCGACAATCGCTGCGCCGGTTGTGTCGCCGCCGTCGTGATGACGATAACCGCCGCCATAGCTTCCATAAGGATAGCCCTGAGCCATCGCCGGACTGGCCGAGGTGAGCGCGGTCGCGGCAAGAGCTGAGGCAAGCGCGGCCTTCTTTGCAAAATTGAACATAACGAAAACTCCCGCTGCGGTTTTTAGGGACGGCCCGATTGCCTGCCACGATCTACCGCGTCGAAAGTTGTTCTAGCGGTGATTCGCTGAACGGACGCGGGACGGGCTTGGCAGCTCTTGTTCAGGTTTCGGAACATTTTAATGAACGCAGTGCCCTGAATTGACGCCCCCGCTTTTTTGCAACGAGACAGTCGAGTCATTGTATTGCATCGGCAGGAGCGATCCGGTCATAGTTGCATCATGGGGCAAGTGTTGAAGTTCTTTCGTTCCTGGGACCCATTCCTGCTCTGCTTGATCGGGGTCGTTGCAGCTGCATCGCTGCTTCCTGTGCATGGGCCGTCGGCCTTGTGGACAGACCGGCTGGCCGACCTGGCGATCATTCTTCTCTTCTTCATTCATGGCGCCAAGCTGTCACGCGCCGCGATTGTGCAGGGCATCGGCAACTGGCGGCTCCATGGGATGGTGCTGGGATCGACATACCTGCTGTTTCCGGCCCTCGGACTTGCGCTGTTTTATGCGATGCAGGGCTGGGCCAACCCGCTGCTGCTCTCGGGCCTGCTCTACCTGTCATTGCTGCCCTCGACGGTACAATCGTCGATTGCCTTCACGGCGATTGCGCGCGGCAATGTTGCGGCGGCAGTATGCAGTGCCTCGCTTTCAAACCTTGTCGGCATCTTCCTCACGCCCCTGCTGGTTGCCGCGTTCATGCATGTCGGCGCAAGCGGCGGAGCCATCTCATCGTGGGATTCGATCAGCAAGATCGCCATGCAATTGCTCGCCCCGTTCATGGCCGGTCATTTCCTGCGCCCGTGGATCGGGGCCTTCATGGATCGCAACAAGAAGATCCTGCAGCCGATTGACCGGGGTTCGATCCTGATCGTCGTTTATTCCGCTTTCAGCGCCGCGGTGATCAAGGGGATCTGGAGCCAGGTCGGTCCGATTGATCTGCTGGAGCTTCTGGGGCTGAGCGCAGTGATGCTTGCGGCTGTGATGGGAGCGACTGTGCTGGCAGCCCGCCAAGCCGGCCTGCCGCGCGCCGACGGAGTGGTGCTGCTGTTTTGCGGATCGAAGAAGAGCCTCGTCTCGGGCGTGCCGATGGCAGGCGCGCTGTTTGCCCCGGCGCAGGTCGGGTTGATTGTGCTTCCGCTGATGATCTTTCACCAGTTGCAACTGTTCGTCTGCGCTGTGATCGCGGCGCGGCTGCGGCGTGAGGATGATGTGCGTGAAGCTGCCCAGGTGGCCGTTAACCCGAGTGCTGCGAGCAAGCAGAGGCTTGAACTCGATCTGGAAAGAATTGAAGCCGAAACGAGATAACTGCCTCGGAAAGAATTGGTCGGGACGAGAGGATTCGAACCTCCGACCCCCACACCCCCAGTGTGATGCGCTACCAGGCTGCGCTACGTCCCGACCGGATGACCCCACAAACACGGGGCCAAGGACGGCGGCCTATAGCAGGCGCGCGGTCCTTGGCAAGCACAGTGCGATGACCCACATGTCCCGCGCTGCGTTGCATGGCCAAGCCGATGCTGCTAACCGCGCCGCAATCCCGCTCCGGGTCGCGACCAATGCTGCGACCAAGCAATTATCGGAAGGCAGAATTTCTGTGATCAGCCCAGCCCATTCGAGTACCATTCTGTCCGTGCTCGCCGCTGCCGACCCCGCTGCGCCGCCGGTCTGGATGCAGTTCCTGCCACTGGTGGCGATGGGCGTCATCTTCTGGCTGCTGATCCTGCGCCCGCAAATGCGCCAGCAAAAGCTGCAACGTGAAAAAATCGCCGCGATCAAGAAGGGCGATCAGGTCGTCACCGGCGGCGGACTGGTCGCAAAGGTCATCAAGGTCGAGGAACTTTATGTCGAGCTCGAGCTGGCCCCGAATGTCAAGGTGAAGGCCGTCAAGTCGACCATCGGCGAGGTGCTTTCGCCCACCGGATCGAAGCCGGCCAATGATTGATCATACGGCGCCAGGGCAGGACTGACCCGCGATGCTCGATTTTCCCCGCTGGAAGCAGATCTGGTTCTGGTTTCTGACGCTGGCTGCTGGCGCAGCTGCGCTGCCGTCACTGTTTGAGCTTGGCAATGCCCGCTGGCCTGCGATGCTGCCCAACCCGGTGATCCATCTCGGACTCGATCTGGCGGGCGGCAGCCACATCCTGCTTGAAGCCGATCCGAGCCAGGTTACTCGCCAGCGGCTTGATACCATGGAAGAAAGCGTCCGCTCGAAAGTGCGGCTCGCCAATCCCGTCATTCGCATCGGCGATATTTCGAGCAGGGATGGTAAGCTTACCTTCATGCTCGATGATCCGACCAAGGTCGATGCGGTGCGCGAACTGCTGCTGCCGCTGACCAGCGGGGTAGGGCTTACCGGCCAGCGCGACTGGGATATCCAGGTCGTCGATGGCTCGCGCTTCGTGATGACTCCGACCAAGGAGGGCATCGATCTCGCTGTCACGCAGGCGATGGACACCGCCACCGAAGTGGTGCGCAAGCGCATCGATTCGCTGGGTACGCGTGAGCCCACGATCATCCGCCAGGGTGCGGACAGGATCGTGGTGCAGGTGCCTGGCCTCAAAGATCCTTCGGCGCTGAAGAGCCTGCTGGGCCAAACCGCCAAGCTCGAATTCCGCCTGGTCGATACCACAGCCTCGCCGACTGACATTGCCCAGGGCATTGCCCCGCCAGGCAGCCAGATCGTGCCCTATGCCAATCCCACCAAGTCTGGTGTTGCAGCAATTGCGGTCAAGCGGTTGGGCGGCATCAAGGGCGATCAGCTCACCAATGCGCAACAGACCAACGACCAGCGCAATAACGAGCCGGTTGTCTCGATCACTTTCGACCAGCAGGGCGGCGCCAAATTCGCCAAGCTGACAACCGAGAACGTCAATCGGCCATTCGCCATAATTCTCGATGGCAAAGTGCTCTCCGCGCCCAATATCAACGAGCCGATCATCGGCGGCAGCGCCCAGATTTCGGGCGGATTTACCGTCGAAAGCGCCAACCAGTTGGCGATTTCACTGCGCTCGGGCGCGCTGCCGGTCGATCTCAAGGTCGTCGAGGAGCGCTCGGTCGGGCCTGATCTTGGCGCCGATTCGATCAAGAAGGGCATGATCGCCATGCTCGTCGGCACAATCGCCCTGATGACCTTCATCCTTGTCACCTATGGCCGCTTTGGGGTCTATGCCTGCATTGCGCTGGTATTCAACGTCATGATGATCCTTGGCATCATGGCGATGTTCGGCACTACGCTTACCTTGCCCGGTATCGCCGGTTTCGTGCTTACAATTGGCGCAGCGGTCGATGCCAATGTGTTGATCTATGAACGCATCCGCGAAGAGCGCGCGCGCGGGCGGCGGGTGATGCAGGCCGTGGAGATGGGCTACAAAGAGGCCAGCCGGGCGATCTTCGACGCGAATATCACCAACGTCATCGCCGCCGTGCTGATGTTCCTGTTCGGCACCGGGCCAATCAAGGGCTTCGCTGTGGTGCTCGTGATCGGCATTGCCACTTCGGTGTTCACCGCCGTTTCGCTGACCCGTATGTGGGTGGTAAACTGGTTGCGCAAGGCGCGGCCGGCCGACCTGGTTATTTGAGGGCTCACCGATGAAACTCCTCAAGCTCGTTCCTGACAACACCAACATTCACTTTCTGAAGTGGCGGATCCCCTTCTATGTCATCAGCCTGGTGTTGATGGCGGCGTCATGGGGTCTGGTGCTCACCAAGGGCCTCAATCTCGGCGTCGATTTCATCGGCGGGCAGATGATCCGGGTGACCTTCGAACGTTCTGCGGCCGCCCCGGTTGCGGTACTGCGCAATGAAGTCGGTGCTCTCGGCTTTGGCGAACCGGTGATCCAGCAATTCGGCCGGCCCAACCAGATTTCGATCCGGATGAAATTGCCGCACGGCTCGGAAGGCAATGCCGGACTCGCCGACGCCATGACACGCAAGATCACCACGGAGATCAAAGCCAGGCATGCCGATGCCCGCGTCGATGGCGTGGATTCGGTATCAGGCAAGGTTTCGAAGGAACTGGGCTGGACTGCCTTCCAGGCGCTGGGCTTTGCAGCACTCGCTATTGCCGCATATATTTGGGTGCGTTTCGAATGGCAGTTCGGCATCGGCGCATTGCTAAGCCTTGTTCACGATGTCAGTCTTACCTTGGGTATGTTCGCGCTTACGCAGTTGGAATTCGACCTTTCCATCGTCGCCTCGCTGCTGACACTGATGGGATATTCGCTGAACGACACGATCGTCGTCTATGACCGGATCCGTGAGAACTTGAAAAAGTTCCGCCGCATGCCGATCCCCGAGCTGCTCGATCTCTCAGTTAACGAAACCCTGTCGCGCACAATCGTCACGTCGCTGTCGATGCTGATCACGCTGGTGGCCTTGCTGCTGCTCGGGCCCAAGGTGATCTTTGGATTTACTGCCGCGATCACACTCGGCATCTTCGTGGGCACTTACAGCTCGATCTACATGGCGGCGCCGATCCTGATCTGGCTGAAGGTGACGTCGGGGAGCTTCGTGCCGACCGAGTCCGAAATGGACCGGCAGGAACGACTGGCACGCGAGCGGAGCTAGAGGTGATCCTCACACCCTTCGAATGGATGATCGCCAAGCGCTATATGCTGCCGGGGCGTGGCGAAGCTTTTATTGCATTGGTCGCCGGGATAAGTCTGGCAGCGGTCATGCTTGGAGTTGCGGCGCTGGTCATCGTGATGAGCGTTATGAACGGCTTTCGCGCCGAATTGTTCGACAAGATCGTCGGGCTCAATGGCCATGCCATCATTAACGCTTATGGGGGGCGGCTGGAGAACTGGCAGCAGGTGTTGCAGGAGGTGAAAGCAACGCCCGGTGTCGTCCGCGCCTCGCCCTTGATCGAACAGCCGCTGCTGGCGACTTTCAACGGTCGGGTCGAGGCGATCTCGGCGCGCGGCAATACGGCGGAGGATATTCACCGTTTGGAACCCAAGCGCACTGCGGGCAATCTCGGAGAACTGCAGCCCAATCTCGGGAACGTCGCGGTTGGCGCGCGACTGGCGGAAAATTTGGGCGCTCAGGTTGGCGATACGATTACCATCATCAATCCGCAGGGTCGCGCCACTCCGTTTGGCACGGTTCCGCGAGAAATCGGCTATCACATCTCGGCGATATTCGAGATCGGCGTTTATGATTACGACCAGTCATTTGTCGTCATGCCAATGGCCGACGTGCAAACCTTGCTGTTGACCGGCGATTCGGTGAGCATGATCGAAGTGACGTCTGACGATCCCGACAACGTCACTGCAATCATGGCTCCTCTGGCGCGAAAATTGGCCGGGCAGGCGGTAGTTTCCGACTGGAAGACGATCAACGCCTCGCTGTTCGAGGCCTTGGCAGTCGAGCGGGTGGCGATGTTCGTGGTGCTCTCGATCATCGTGCTGGTTGCGGTGTTCAATATCTTGTCGTCGCTGATCATGCTGGTGCGTGCCAAGACCCGTGACATCGCGATCTTGCGCACGATGGGGGCGACGCGGCGTTCGCTGCTCAAGATTTTCGTTGCGACCGGTTTCCTGATCGGCGTGCTGGGCACTGCCGCTGGCCTCGTGCTGGGCTTCATCTTCCTCTATTTCCGCCAGCCGATCGTCCATCTGGTCGAAATGCTGACGGGCCAGAACCTGTGGGACCCATCGATCCGCTTCCTTGCCGAGTTGCCCAGCCGCAGCGATCCGGTCGAGATCATCGTCATCAGCGTGATGGCGTTGGTGTTCAGCTTCCTCGCAACGCTCTATCCCGCCTTCCGCGCGGCGAGCACCGATCCGGTGCAAGTGCTGCGCTATGAGTGATGGGGCCCAAGCGCCAGTCGCCCGGGTGCGGGGACTGACCCGCAGCTTCGAGCAGGGCGGGGTGCGCATAGATGTGCTGCGCGGCGTCGATTTCGATATTCGCCCGGGTGAATTCGTCGCCTTGCTCGGCCCGTCGGGCTCAGGCAAGTCGACCATGCTGCAAGCGATAGGCCTGCTCGAAGGCGGCTTTGGTGGCAGCATCGATATTTGCGGGGCCGAGGCGAGCAAGCTCGACGGCGATATGCGCACTACTCTGCGCCGCGATCACATCGGCTTCGTTTATCAATTTCATCATCTGCTTCCCGATTTCACGGCAATCGAAAACGTCGTGCTTCCGCAACTGGTGGCGGGCAAGTCGCAGCTTGAGGCTGAGGAGCGGGCAAAGGACCTGCTGAAGACGCTGGGCCTCGGCGAGCGTCTCGATCATCGCCCCAGCCAGCTCTCCGGGGGCGAGCAGCAGCGCGTCGCCGTCGCCCGCGCGCTCGCCAACAAGCCGGCACTGGTGCTGGCGGACGAGCCAACCGGCAACCTCGACGAGGCGACTGCCGACAAGGTATTCCGCGAATTCGTCAAGCTGGTGCGCGAGCAAGGCAGCGCGGCACTGGTGGCAACGCATAATGAGCGACTGGCTTATGCCATGGACCGGGTCGTGCGGTTGCATGAAGGAAAGCTGGAATAGCGATGGCGCGGGGCTCGGCTGGCCTTGTTGACCGCGCTTAATCATTGAAACTCCGTCCGGACTGCCCACATTGCGATAGGGACGGCCACACATAGGGAGTTTTCGCATGACCAACACGCCTCCGACGTTTGGCACTGATCCCGCCCTTCATTCGCAGATCGATTGGAACGAATTTGCCACGCTTCACAGGCACGATGATGGCGGCGGCGTGCTTTATGCCTTGAAGGCGATGCGCAGCGGAAGTCTCGGCGAGCTGGTGCGGCAGGTTCAAAGCTTGCCGGAAGCCCAGCGCAAGGACTATGTCATCGAGAAGACCGGAGACCATCGGCTCGATTTTGTCGAAATAGCGGGGCTGGCCAATCGGCCGGATTTCCCCAGAACCTAGTGGGGCGAAGATTGCAGACCATTGCCAATTTTGGGGCGACCTTGCCGAATGGGGAGAGCGTCAGCCTGGCCGACAAGGCAGGCAAAGTGCTGCTGGTGGTCAACACCGCGTCAAAATGCGGCTTCACTCCGCAGTACGAAGGCCTTGAAGCATTGTGGCGCAAATATCGGACACGCGGCTTCGAAGTTGTGGCCTTCCCGTGCAACCAGTTCGGCGGGCAGGAACCGGGTGATGCCGAGGAGATCGAGAGCTTCTGCAAGGTGAACTTTGGCGTCAGTTTTCCCTTGATGGCCAAGATTGAAGTCAACGGCGATGGAGCGACACCGCTCTACAACTGGCTCAAGGCCGAGGCACCGGGCGTGTTGGGCAGCAAGGGTATCAAGTGGAACTTCACCAAGTTCCTGATTGACCGTGACGGGAAAGTGGTCCGCAGATTTGCGCCGACCGACAAGCCCGAAAAGCTGGAAAGCGCGATCGAGGCTTTGCTTTAGGAGCTAGCCGGCCAAGCTCAGCAGATTGCCCTGGTCGACAGTCGCGACTGCAGCTTTCAATACATCGACGCTGGTTGCCTTGCCTTGGGCTTCGATCATGAAGCGGTTGGCGACAACGACGCTGAATTTGCCGCTGCTGTCGGTCTTGTTCCAGCTTTCGCTTTGCATCTGACCGTTGACAGTCCCGGTGCGCTCATAACCATTGGCGTCCTCGCGGCTGTTCGAAACTCCCATTGCCGCCCCAAGCCCTGCAATTGCCCCCATTGCGGACATATCGGTGATCTTCAGGTGAAAGCTGTTGTCGCCCGCAGTATATGTCCCATCGGCCTCGCTGCCAATCGCGCCCATGCCGGTGGATTCCGTTGCAGTGCGCTGATATGAGCCTATCGAGGCTGGTAGCAAAGCCTGCATCTTGGCGGCATCGATTGGTTGGGTCTTGCCATTGGCGGCTGATTCGATCTGCTTGGTCATGGCATCGACCTTACTGGTGTCGAATGTGCCGCCGCCGGGCACGGTAAACTTGCCGCCGCTATCTGTGTTGCCGACCATGGACATGGCGCCCATGCCCAAAACGCCTGTGATCGCCGCAGTTATCGGAGTGACGATGATCGACAGGACAATCGCACATAGGATGGTCACCGCCGTATATCCTGCAGCCTTGTCTTCAGGCACTTTCATCAGCGGGGTTGCACCGGTGTAAAGCAGATAAACGCTGTAAAGTCCCAGCAAGCCGAAGAATGCCAGCATCGGGATGATTCCGAAGACCCCTGCGGCCCATCCTGCAGTATAGCTGTAGGCGACAAGCTTGAAGGCTTGAGCGCGGTTTGATTCTCCGGCGAATTTTGGCGCAAGTAAATCGGCGATGAAGGTCAAAACGAACAGGCTTACTAGCGACAGCACGAAGCTCACTATTGCCGTGGCCAATCCTGCGATCAGTCCGGGGCGATACGAAAAGCCGAATGCGCCATAGCCGAAGACCTGACCGCCGATGAAGGAAGCAACCGGACCGATCGCAGCTAGCGGCAGGACATATTTCAAGAGAAGGTCGCTTTGCGACGTCGTCTCGGTCGCGATTTTCGGCCACTCATCCTTGGGCGTCATGATGATCGCCTTGGCGCGCGCGAAAATTCCTCTGGCTGTAGCTTCTAGAGTTTCGTCCATATTGGCGTGCTCCCTGGTCTCTGGCTTACCGCGACTAGGAACATAATCTGAGATTTTTGCAAGGTTTCCGCGATTGTTTCCCCAGCCC
>JBDSSP010000101.1:0-15842 GCA_039928735.1 Novosphingobium sp.
TCAATGCGCCGCCCCCCAGCTCGCCCCCATCACCCTGCCTTGATCGGCTCGAACACAAACCGCAGTTTCATCCCCGTCGCCTCGGCGAATTTGCGCAAGGTGCGGGTTGATGGCCGGGTGCGGCCGCTTTCGAGGCGGGCGATGGCGCTCTGGCTGGTGTTCATGCGCTTGGCCAGTTCGGCCTGGCTGAGATCCGCGCGCGCGCGGATCAGCGCATTGGCGAGGGCGAATTCCTCCTCAAGCGCGTCGTATTCTTTTACAAATTCGGGGTCTTCGCGCCAGCGCGCGAAGCTCTCTTCGACGGGAATGAATTTCCGGCTCATTTGACCTCCTTTGCCCGTCTGAGGGCGATTTCGATCTCGCGTTGCGGTGTCTTTTCCGTCTTCTTGACGAAAGTGCGGAGAACGACCACTCGGCGTCCGGTTGCCGTGACATAAAGCGACCGGGCAATGCCATCGCGTCCTTTCAGCCGCATTTCCCATATCTTGGCTTCGATATGTTTCACATATGGCTCGCGCATCCGCTCCAACCCGCTGGCAACAATCATATCGACAATCCGGATAAAGCTTGCCCGTGTATCTTGGGGCAGTGCTTCGACCTCGGCCTCGGCAACATCACTGACGTAGGTGACCGTCCACATGGCGATCTATACCTTTTTTGATATTATTTGCAAGCGAAATTCGTCCCGTCTAATGCGCCGCGCCCCAGCTCGCCCCGGTCCCGATCTCGATTCCCAGCGGCACGTCCAGCTTCACCGCCGGCAACGCCGCCTCGGCCATCACCCGCTCGATCACCGGGCTAGCCGCTGCCACATCCCCCTCGGGCAGTTCAAACACCAGCTCGTCATGCACCTGCAGCAGCATCCTGACATGCCCCAGCCCGGCCTCCTCCAAGGCAGGCATCATCCGCGCCATCGCGCGCTTGATGATGTCTGCCGAAGTTCCCTGAATCGGTGCGTTGATCGCGGCGCGTTCGCTGCCCTGCCGCTCGGCTTGCTGCTGCGACCTGATCCGGGGGAACCAGCATTTGCGGCCGAACAGGGTTTCCGAATAACCGCGCTCGCGGACTTGCTCCAAAGTGCTGTGGATGTAATTCTGGATTCCGGGGAAGCGCGAGAAATAGCGGTCGATCATGGCCTGGGCTTCGTCGGGCTCGGTTCCCAGCCGCGTGGCGAGGCCCCAGCGGCTGATGCCATAGAGGATCGCAAAATTGATGGTCTTGGCCCGGCCGCGGGTGTCGCGGGTCACTTCGCCAAACATTTCCTGCGCGGTGCGTGCGTGGATGTCCTCGCCATTGGCAAAAGCTTCCTTGAGGCTGGGCACGTCTGCCATGTGCGCGGCGAGGCGAAGTTCGATCTGGCTGTAATCGGCGGCGAGGATGACGTTGCCCGCTTCCGCAACGAAGCAATCGCGGATCTGGCGGCCAATCTCGGTGCGAATCGGGATGTTCTGCAGGTTGGGTTCGGTCGACGACAGGCGCCCGGTTTGCGCTCCGACCAGGCTGTAACTGGTGTGCACCCGCTCGGTGCGCGGGTTGATCGCGGCTTGCAGCGATTCGGTGTACGTCGAGCGCAGCTTGGATAACTGGCGCCATTCGAGCACTTTGCCAGCCATTTCGACGCCCTGCGCCGCCAGTCCTTCAAGAATGCCGACATCGGTCGAATATTGCCCGCTCTTGCCCTTCTTGCCGCCTTTGAAGCCCATCTTGTCAAACAGGATGTCGCCCAGTTGCTTGGGGCTGCCGATAGTAAAGGGGCCGCCTGCGAGCGCATGAATTTCCGCTTCGAGCCTGCCGATCTCCACTGCAAAGCCCGTCGAAAGCCCGGCCAGCTTTTCGCGATCGACCCTGATGCCGTGGCGTTCCATCTGCGCCACCACTGCGACCAGTGGCCGGTCGACGCGCTCATAAATGCGCGTCGCCGCCTCGTCCGCCAGACGCGGCTTGAGCAGGCGGTGCAGCCGCCAGGTCACGTCAGCATCCTCGGCGGCATATTGCGTCGCCTTGTCGAGTTGGACCTCGGCGAAGGATATGGCCTTCTTGCCGCTGCCGCAGATGTCCTTGAAGGTCAGTGTAGCATGCCCAAGGTGCCGCGTGGCGAGCTCGTCCATGCCGTGTCCGCCGCCAATACCATCCTCGCTGCGCCCGGCGTCGAGATCGAAGCTCATCACCATGGTGTCGTCGATCGGGTGAATGCAGATGCCATGCCGAGACAGGATATTGATGTCGTATTTGATATTCTGCCCGACTTTCAGGACCGCATCGCATTCCAGCAGCGGCTTCAGCCGGACAAGGGCCTCGGCCCGGTCCACCTGCAAAGGCTTCTCGGCAAACATATCGGTGCCGCCATGCGCCAGCGGTATGTAGCAGGCCTGATTTGGCCCGAGCGCGAGGCTGATCCCGACCAGATCGGCCTGCATGGCATCAAGCGCGCTGGTTTCGGTATCAACCGCCACCAGCCGCGCCGCTTGCGCCCGCGCGATCCACTGGTCCAGCGCTTCCAGAGTCTGCACGCATTCGTAGGCAGCAAGATCAACCGCCGGCATTTCGGGGAGTGTTTGGTGAGTGCCCGATGGCACCGGAGCGGGCGCAAGCCTGGTTTGTTTGGGGGGCTCCAACTGGTTGCTGCGCGCCGGGCTGCCGGAACCCGCGCCAAGCCGCCGCAGCAGGCTGGTAAAGCCGTGCTTTTCGAAAAACACCGCCAGCGGCTCGGGGGGTATGGCCTCCAGCTTGAAGTCGTCGAGCGGAACGGGAAGCGGGCAATCCTCCCTCAGCTGCACCAGCACCCGGCTGAGGCGCGCCATGTCGGCCTGCTCGATCAGGCTGTCACGCAGCTTGCCGGGTTTCATCTCGGGCGCGGCTGCAAGCGCGGCCTCAAGTGTGCCATGCTCCTGAATGAGCTTCGTTGCTGTTTTCGGCCCGATCCCGCGAATTCCAGGAATGTTGTCGGCCGTATCGCCCATCAGTGCCAGGACATCGCCGACCAGATCCGGGACTACGCCGAATTTTTCTTCGACCTCGGCCACATCGATCCGCTGGTTCTTCATGGTATCCAGCATGTCGATGCAACCGCCGCCAAGGCCGCCGTCCATTTCGGCGCATTTGCCGACAAGTTGCATCAGGTCCTTGTCGGAGGAGACAATGGTCACATTCCAGCCGCGCCGGGTCGCCTCGCGGGCATAGGAAGCGATCATGTCGTCCGCCTCGACGTTTTCTTCCTCGATCATCGGCAGGGAAAAGGCACGGGTTGCGTCGCGAATCAGCGGGAACTGCGGAACCAGATCTTCGGGCGCAGGCGGGCGATTCGCCTTGTATTGGTCATAGATATCGTTGCGAAACGAGGTTCCGGCCTTGTCGAGCACCACTGCAAGGTGAGTCGGACCGTCTGCTTTGTGGAGATCGTCGGCGAGTTTCCACAGCATTGTGGTATAGCCATAAACGGCGCCGACCGGGGTCCCTTGCGGGTCGGTTAGCGGGGGCAGACGGTGATAGGCGCGGAAGATGTAAGCCGATCCGTCGACCAGATATAAGTGGTTTTTCTGCTGCATTTCGTCACTCTAGCAAGTGCGGCCGTCAGCGTCAGCCCGAAACGGCTGATTTGTCAGCTGCGGTCAGCGCGCCACAGCTTCGACACAATTTGCGGGTAACCCGTAAACAGAAAATTTTGCCTTTCATGTGTCCAAAACGCGACTAGCGCTTGCATCGCCGCGCCAAGGTGAGTAATTGGCTGCGAAGTCTACCAATGCGGTAGGCTTTCGGCACAGCCTTGTGCTGCGCTTAGGTCCACTCGCTGTTCAAGGATTACTATTCATGCGCAAGATCGTTTTCGCCGCCGTCATCGCCGGCGCTGCCCTGTCCCTCTCGGCTTGCTCGAAGCCTGCTGACGACGCCGCTTCGGCTGCCAGCGACGCTGCTGCTTCTGCAACCGACGCCGCTGCAATGGCCACTGAAGCCGCTTCGGGCGCTGCTGCTTCCGCCACTGAAGCCGCTTCGGGCGCTGCCTCGGGTGCCGCTTCGGCTGCTTCGGGCGCCGCTTCGGCTGCTTCGGGTGCCGCTGCTGCTGCTTCGGACGCTGCTAGCGCCGCTTCGGACGCTGCCAAGAAGATGTAATCTTCGCCTTCTGGCGAATTTTTCAGGATTGGGCGCGCGGACTTTGGTTCGTGCGCCCTTTTCTTTTGGTGGGGCTTCCGGTCTGGAAGGGCGAAACGTGCTGGTTTGTTGACAGGATGTGCCTGATTTGATGCCAGCAGAGCCATCCGCCTTGCCTCGCTTGGCAACCTCCGGCTACCATTACCGCGCATGACGGACCCGCTTCAACCCTCCACCGGCATTCTCGACGGAGCGGTGCACCGCTTCGCGCTGCGCGTCTATTTCGCGGATACTGACCTGTCCGGAGTGGTCTACCATGCCAACTATCTGCGCTGGTTTGAACAGGCCCGCAGCGAGCTGTTGCGTCTGCTCGGCATCGAACAGCGCAGTGTGCAGGAAGCGGGCGAGGGCGCCTATGCCGTCGCCGACCTGACGATCCGATACCTGCTCCCCGCGCGGCTCGACGATCAGGTTGTGATTGCAACACACGCCGAGGAACTGCGCGCTGCCTCTTGCCGGATGCACCAGCAGGCCTGGCGCGGCGCAGATCTGCTCACAGAGGCGCGGCTGCGGATTGGCTTCGTCGGACCCGATGGCCGTCCGCGCCGCCAACCCGAAGCCTGGCGACGGGCCTTCGCCACACTCTCCCCCCGCGAGCCTATTACCTGAAAGACACGATGAATGACTTCGCTATCTTTGCTCGCTTCTGCTGCTTCCAATCACCTTGATCCGGTCCAGTTGTTTCTTGGTGCCGATGTGGTCGTTCAGGCCGTTATCGGCGGGCTTCTGCTTGCCAGCTTGTGGGTCTGGACGCAGATTGTCGCGATTGGCTGGCGGCTTGGCACCTTGCAAGGGGGCTGCAATGCCTATGAAAAGGACTTCTGGCAGGCGGCGGATTTCGATGCGCTGCAGACCGAGCGCGGGGCCAAGCTGCCATCGGCGCGGGTCGCGATTGCCGGTATGGGCGAATGGCGGCGCGCGCGCAGCGCCAGGGGCCTCGACCGGGAGGGCGCGCGCCAGCGTATTGGCCTGGCGATGGACAGCGCCGTTGCGGCTGAGGCAGATACTCTCGCCGAACCACTCAATTTCCTTGCTACCGTCGGCTCGGTTGCGCCCTTTGTGGGGCTGTTCGGCACGGTCTGGGGCATCATGAACAGCTTTTTTCAGATCGGGCAGCAGGAGAATTCATCGCTGTCCGTAGTTGCGCCGGGCATTTCCGAGGCGCTGTTTGCCACCGCTATCGGCCTGTTCGCGGCGATCCCGGCTGTGATTGCCTATAATCACTATTCCCACCGGGTCGGCGCATTCGAGGCGCGGCTGCAGCGCTTTGCCGACAAGCTGCATGCCAGTCTCAGCCGCGAGCTGGAAGCCGACTGATGGCATTCGGCATCCATCGCTCCGGCCGCCGGGGCAGCAATCGCCGCGCGCCGATCGCGGAGATCAATGTCACTCCGCTGGTTGATGTCATGCTGGTGTTGCTGGTAATCTTCATGGTCACCGCGCCGTTGCTCAAGGCTGGCGTGCCAATCGACCTGCCCGACAGCCGCGCCAAGGCACTGGCCGAGGCCGAGCATCCCGTGACTATCGCCATGACGCGCGATGGCGCGGTCTATCTCGATGATACGCAGGTTTCTTCGGGACAGCTGGAGGCGCGGTTGGCCACGCTGCCCAAGGCCGCAGATGGCAAGTTCAAGCCGATCATCCTGCGGGCCGACAAATTTCTCGACTATGGCAGGGTTATCGCGGTGATGGGCGACCTCAACCGCGCCGGGTTCACTTCGATTACGCTGGTGACGCATGCGGCCAGTGCCGAGCCCCAGCTCACTCCCGCGCTCACCCCGCGTTCAGGCACGGAAAACTAGGCTCAGCGGATGGCATCGAGAGCTCTTCGCGGTGAGGAAATAGCTGGCCTTGCGCTTGCCCTCGCGGCCCATGCCGGACTGCTGGCTTTGATCGTGATGCGACCCGGCCAAGGGCTCATGGTGCCGCCTCCCGAGCGCGTCACAGTTAAATTGTCGGAGGATGTCGGGCTCACCTCGACCTCGCCAGAACCACAATCAGAAGCCGCGCCGCCGACCGCGCCTGAGATAGCTTCGGTGCCGGAACCCGAACCGGCGCCGATGGATGCACCGCAAACCTTGCCACAGCCCGTGCCGCGCCCTGTCGCGCAGCCCGTTGCTGCACCCCGGATCAAACCGGAACCCGCCGCATCATTTGCGCCGATCGCCCGCCCGCAACCGCGCCCGGCTCCTGCCCCGGCGCCGCGAGTCGCCACCCCCCGGCCTGCTGGTGCCAGCCGAATTTCGAGCGATTTCCTGAAGGGGGTGCCGGGCACCCAGGCCAATGGCACTGCGCATAATCCGCCCGCTGCTGCAATCGGCCCGGCAGTGCAAAGTGCGCTGGCAGGTGCTATCTCGCGCCAGCTCAAGCCGCACTGGATCGCGCCGCAAGGAGCTGATGCCGAGAAACTGGTGACGATCCTGTCGTGGAGCCTCAACCGCGACGGGACGCTCGCCGGCACGCCGCGGCTGGTCCGGCAGGAGGGGATCACCGACACCAACCGGCCGCAGGCTGCGCGTCACGCCGAACAGGCGATGCGCGCGGTCCAGCTGGCAGCACCCTTCACTTTGCCGGCAGAATATTACGGCGCCTGGCAGCGCGTCGCATCGTTCCGCTTCGACAAGAGGCTTTCGCAATGAAATCACCGTTTCTGTTTCCCTTGGCGCTGATCGCCGCGCCCTTGCTAGCTCAACCGGCGAATGCGCCAACCGCCACCGCCGCAGTGCCCGCGCTTCCTGCCGAAACCGGGCTTTCAGGTTCCGTGTCGGATGAAAACGAATGGCAGGACCTCGGCATTGCGATCACCGATTTCGCCACGGACGCAGATGTCGCGACCGGGACAACTGCGGGATCCACCGCCCAGTTGGGCCGCGGCCTCTCGCGCATTATTGCGGCAAATTTGCGCAACAATGGACTGTTCAAGCCCGCAGGGCCGGACGGACTGCCCCAGCCGGCGTTCAGCGAGGTCCAGGCACCCAGCTATGGACTGTGGCAGGGCCGCAGCGCCGAAATGCTGGTGCAAGGCTTGGTCCGCATGGCGGGTGACCAGATCACAGTTGGCTGCTATCTGTTCGATGTCGCGCTCAAGCAGCAGCTTGCCGGAGCCAGCTGGACGGTGGGACCTTCCGATTGGCGGCGGGCGGCGCACAAGTGTTCGGATCTGGTCTATTCACGTCTTTCGGGCGAGAATCCGTTCTTCGACAGCCGAATCGCCTATATTGCCGAAACCGGGCCCAAGAGCCGCCGCATCAAGCGGCTGGCGGTGATGGATTCGGACGGTGCCAACCATTCCTTCCTGACCACCGGCCAGGCCATCGCGCTGACCCCGCGCTATTCTCCCGACTACACGTCGATCCTCTATCTGTCCTATCTCAACGGCAATCCGCGTATCTATACGATCGATCCAGTGACCCGCAGCCAGCGTCTGGTCGTGCAGACAAACAATCCGATCTTCGCGCCGCGCTGGTCGCCCGATGGCAAATGGGTGCTCTATTCGATGGCTGTGGCGGGCAATACCGATATCTACCGCATTCCTGTTGGGGGCGGCACGGCGGTACGGCTGACCAACACACCCGGCATCAACATTGGCGGCAGCTTCTCGCCCAATGGCTCGAAAATCGTGTTCGAGAGCGACCGTTCCGGCAGCCAGCAGATCTATATCATGAACGCCGATGGCAGCGACCAGCGCCGCATCAGCTTCTTTGGCGGGCGCGCTGCGACGCCTGAATGGAGCCCGCGCGGCGACCAGATTGCTTTCACTCATATCGCCGGAAATTTTCGCATTGCGGTGATGAGCCCGAACGGCGGCGAATTGCGTTATCTCACGGACAGCTGGCAGGATGAAGCACCGAGCTGGGCACCCAACGGGCGCATCATCCAGTTCTTCCGCACCGAGCAGAACAGCGGAAAGGCCACGCTTTGGCAGGTTGACCTGACCGGGCGCAACCAGCGCCAATTGCCGACCCCGGTCGATGCGTCAGATCCGGCCTGGGGGCCGATCCGGCCATGAGTTGCAAACGGAGAAATGCCATGAGCAAAGGATATGTCGCAGTAGTTCTGGCCGTCGGGCTTGCCTTGTCGGCCTGTGCCTCAAAGGCACCCAAGCAACTCCCACCCGAGCCCGGCATCGCAACTGCCGGCAATCCGCAGGCAACCGGTCCGGTTCCGGGCAGCCAGGCCGATTTCGTGGCATTCACCAATGGCTATGACACGATCTATTTCGATACTGACCGCTATAACATCGATAGCCAGGATGCTGCGGCGCTGGCGAACCAGGCGCAGTGGCTGATGCGCTACCCCAACAAACGGGCCACTATCGAGGGCCACTGCGACGAGCGGGGAACGCGTGAGTACAACCTCGCGCTGGGCGAGCGGCGGGCCAACGCGGCCAAGACCTATCTTGCCAGCCTGGGTGTCGATGCATCGCGCCTCACAACTGTCAGTTATGGCAAGGAGCGTCCGGTCGCACTGGGATCGGATGAGGCGAGCTGGGCGAAGAATCGCCGCGCGGTGACTGTGACGATTGACTAGCGTGCTCGCGGTCCGGCAAAGGGTCGCCAACGTTTGAAACAGGCAGGATCACCGATGAAGGCGACAATCTGGCACAACCCGGCTTGCGGCACATCGCGCAAGACCTTGGCAATTCTCGAAGAGACGCCGGGCGTAGCGGTGACTGTGGTTGAATATCTCAAACAACCGCCTAGCGCTGCGAAGCTGGCCCAGCTCTATCGCGATGCTGGCCTGACCCCGCAGCAGGGCTTGCGCCTGCGAGGCACGGATGCCGAAGAGCGGGGCCTGCCTTCCGCCGACGATGCAACCGTGCTTGCCGCAATGGCAGCCGATTCCCGCCTGCTCGAACGGCCCCTGGTCGAAACCGACAAGGGCGTGCGCCTATGCCGTCCGCAAGACATGGTACGCGAGATTCTCTAGATCCACTGTGAGGCGATCACGCACCACGGCGCTTGCCAAGCAGGAACAAATTTGCAATCGCGCGATTTCGACCTTTCTGACCGATTACACAGGCCGTTCTCCAGCATGACCAGCACCCAGCTTGCCCGCGAGGCATTGCCGACGAAGTTGAAGCGCCGGATCGCCAGCGCAATGGGGCCGTGGGGTGTTTTCTTTGAAGGATTCCTGCGTCATCCGGTGATGGTCGGATCGATCATCCCCTCTTCGCGCTTCACCATCGCGAAGATGCTGGCACCGGTGCGCTGGGACGAGTGCACGCTGTTCGTCGAATATGGGCCCGGCGTGGGGACATTTTGCCGCCCGGTGCTCGACCGGTTGCGGCGAGATGGGCAGTTGATCGTCATCGACACCAACCCGCTCTATATCGATTATCTGCGCGCCACGATCACTGACAGCCGCTTCGTTGCGGTTCTCGGTTCGGCCACCGATGTCGAGGATATCGTGGCAGGTCATGGCTATGACCACGCCGACTATGTTCTCTCAGGCCTTCCTTTCACCACGCTGCCCGATGGAGTCGGTCCGGCGATTGCGGCAGCTACCTACCGGGTGCTGCGTCCGGGCGGAGCTTTCCTGGTCTATCAGTTCACGCCCCGCGCGCGCGATTTCATGGCCAAGCACTTCAACCGCATCGACCGCGCGTTCGAATGGCGCAACGTGCTGCCCAGCTATCTGTTCTGGGGCTGGAAAGAAGCGGGCGGCGAGGGCTGAAGCGCCTCGACAGGCAGCGGCCTTGTTGTCATTGATTGGCCATGGCTGCCTTCACCATCCCCGGTTTCGATCTCGAAGCTTTTGTCGTCGCCACTCTCGCTGAAGATCTGGGCGCAGGCCTGCCGGGCGGCGGGCATGATGTCACCTCAGAAAGTGTCATCCCTGAAAGCGCTCGCTTTTCCGGCACCATGGACAGCCGAGACGCGATCATTGTCGCCGGGCTTCCGATTGCAGCGGCGTTCTTTCGCCAGCTAGATCCGGCAGCCGAAATTGAAATTCTTGCCTCCGAGGGCCAGGTCGCGCCTGCCGGTACCGACCTCATGCGCGTGACCGGCAATGCCCGCGCCTTGCTTACCGCCGAGCGCAGCGCGCTCAATACCGTCCAGCATCTTTCGGGCATTGCGACAATGACGAGGGCCTATGTCAATGCGATGGAGGGCAACGCCATCCTGCTCGATACCCGCAAGACCTTGCCCGGTCTGCGTCACCTTGAAAAGTATGCGACCCGCATGGGCGGCGCGCAGAACCACCGCATGGGACTGTGGGATGCGGCGATGATCAAGGACAACCACGTTGCGGTGGCAGGCGGCGTTGGCGAGGCTGTGCGGCGGGCGAAAGCGGCAGGGGTGGCGCGGATCATTTGCGAAGTGGATTGTCTCGAACAGATCGAGCTGGCGCTGGAGGCGGGCGCGAGCCACCTGCTGCTTGACAACATGAGCGCCGCGACTTTGCGCGAGGCCGTGGCCATGGTGGCAGGCCGCGTGCCCTGCGAGGCTTCTGGCGGGGTGCGGCTGGATACGATCGCGGCGATTGCGGCGAGCGGTGTCGACTACGTTTCGGTCGGAAGGTTGACCCAGAGCGCGCCTGCAGCTGACATCGGGCTGGATTTCACCCCGCTATGAAGGGCAAGTTGATTCTGCTCGTGCTGGGTGTGTTAACCCTGGTGCTGGTCGAAATGACATTTCCTCTTCCAGCCCATGCCCAGGCCTATCAGTGCCGTCTGCCGCAGCGCATCGACCCGGTCCCGCCGATCCACCCGGATAGCCCGCCCATCCGCACGCCGATCTCCGGCTTTACGCTGGCAGTCACCTGGTCGCCCGAATTTTGCCACAACGATCACACGTCAATGCAGTGCTCTGGACGTAATGGGCAGTTCGGCTTTGTGCTCCACGGCTTGTGGCCCGAATCGAACAGTGGCCAGTCCCCGCAATGGTGCGCGCTGACCCCGCGCCCCTCGCCAGACCTGATTCGCCGCACACTGTGCACGACGCCAGTGCCTTACCTGATCGAGCACGAATGGGCCAAGCATGGCAGCTGCATGAGCAAGACACCAGAGGCCTATTACCGGGCAGCCTCGATCCTGTGGAATTCGCTACACTGGCCCGATGCCGATCGCCTGTCGCGGCAGGACGCACTGACGGCAGGGGATTTCCGGCGGGCCTTCGTTGCCGAAAATTCGGATTGGCGGGCGGAGCAGGTGGGCGTTTTGCTGAGCAACAACGGCTGGCTCAGGGAGCTCAGGCTTTGTTACGGGCGGGATTTCATGCCGACCACTTGCAACCGGCGCAGTTTCGGCCCGGCGGATTCGCAGGCAATCAAAATCTGGCGGGGGCTTTAACGCCGCTCCCGGAAGAATCGCTGCAGCAATTCCTTCGCCTCAGCCTCGCCCATCCCGGTATAGATCTCGGGCCGGTGCAGGCACTGGTCCTGTTCGAATACGCGTGCACCGTGTTCCACTGCGCCGCCCTTGGGATCGCTCACGCCATAATAAAGCCTGCCGATCCGCGCATGGGCAATCGCCCCGGCGCACATCGCGCATGGCTCGAGCGTCACCCAGAGCTCGCAGTCCTCAAGCCGTTCCTGGCCGAGCAACCTCGCGGCTTCGCGAATCGCCAGCATTTCGGCATGGGCGGTCGGGTCGTTCAAGCTGCGCGGAGCATTATGCGCGGCGGCGATAACGGCTCCGTCTTTGACGATGACGGCCCCTACGGGCACTTCGCCAGCCGCAGCGCCCCGCTGTGCGTGCGCCAGCGCCAATGCCATCGGTTCGGGGAGCGGCCAACGCGTCATGGTCCGCGATTGCCCGGCATACCTTGACCTCGCAAGGGTGAATCGCTATGCGCGCGGCTTTCCTGCATCTGGCCCGGAACCCCGGCCCCCATTTTGAAGCGAGTTAAACCATGTCCCGCATTTGCGAACTGACCGGAAAAAGCCGCCAGACCGGCAACAACGTCAGCCACGCCAACAACAAGACCAAGCGGGTGTTTCTGCCGAATCTGCAGAACGTTACGCTGATGTCGGAAGGACTTGACCGCAGCTTCAAGTTCCGGGTGTCGGCCAATGGCCTGCGCTCGGTCGAGCATGTCGGCGGGCTGGACAACTGGCTGCTCAAGACGGTCGATACCAAGCTTTCGGCCAATGCGCTCAAGGTCAAGCGCGAGCTGGCCAAGAAAGCCGCCGCTTAAACCAAATTCCCCGTCACGGGTACTTCATCGTAATCCGCGTGGTGAGTCCACTGCGCGGAATGTTGAGGCGTACCGACCGGAATGAGGGCAAACCGACCAGGGTTGGCGGATTGTTGGAAAAGCCATAGCCTTCGGCCGGCAGCCCGATGCCGGTGCGGTCGAACTTCTGGTTGGCATTTACATCATGATAAAGCGCAATTGCATAGATTCCCGGCTGCGGCACGAAGATGCAGGCGCTTGTCGTCCCGGCCACCGCGTTGACGCGTCCCACATACATAGACCCATGATGAGCCAGAAACTTGCTCGGTATGTCGGCATATAGCGTCACTGCGAGAAGACCATTGCTGTTGCGCATCCCCGAAGCAACGACGTGAAGCCAGGTCACGCTTGCCGGGCCGGTGCAACCGGCGGGTGGAGGAGCGCCCTGCGGTTCTGCGGAAACGGCGGATGCTGATGCCACCAGGCTGGCCAGCACAACAGCGAGAGTGTGCAGTCGTTTCGTCAGAAGCATTGGCGTTGTAATCCTGGAAGTGGGGGAACATGGCGCTGGTAGCAGGTTTGCCGGGCAGTCAGCCATACGGAGCGGTGATCGCGGGGCAGTTATTCAAATGAAAGCCGTGAATACAACGTGAATTTGACCGAATTGGGACACCCGGGCAGGTAGCGTTGGTTTTTCTCTGCGCGCCCGCCACGAGGCTCCCACTCCAAACTCTGGCCGACGGCGCAGCAATGATACGGGGCCAGCATAATGCATCGGCGCATTATACGACCGGAAATTACCAACAAGTCATCGAAAAACAATCCCAGGTCGCAGTTCAGAGCGTCCCCGGACTACCGCGCCAATCGCACGGCCTGCCGCGGCTGGAAACGCCAGAGAAGCTATAGCGTGTGGAAAACCCGATGTACTGCTTGTCGCCACAAGATGTGGTGTCTAAGCCGGAATGCTACCATGGCCCCACCCCTGATTTCCCCTTCTATCCTGTCCGCCGATTTTGCCTGTCTCGGCGAGGAAGTTCGCGCGATCGATGCGGCGGGGGCAGATTGGATCCACGTCGATGTCATGGACGGCCATTTCGTGCCCAATATCACGATCGGCCCGGGCGTGGTCAAAGCGCTTCGGCCGCACACCGCCAAGCCGCTCGATGTCCATCTAATGATCGCACCGGTCGATCCCTATCTCGAAGCGTTCGCCGCTGCGGGCGCCGATATCCTGACCGTCCATCCCGAAGCCGGACCGCACACACACCGCACGGTCCAGGCGATCAAGGCGCTGGGCAAGCAGGCGGGTATTTCGCTCAATCCGGCAACGCCTGCCAAGATGCTCGACTATCTGATCGATGAGATTGATCTGGTGCTGGTGATGAGCGTCAATCCCGGCTTCGGTGGGCAGAGCTTCATTGCGAGCCAACTGCGCAAGATCGAGGCGGTGCGCAAGATGATCGACAAGACTGGCCGCAAGATCTGGCTCGAAGTCGACGGCGGTATCGATCCCGCGATTGCCCGCAGCTGCACTTCTGCGGGAGCCGACGTTCTGGTCGCTGGAACCGCTGCCTTTCGCGGCGGCCCCTCTGCATATGCCGGCAATATCGCCAGCCTCAAAGCCAGCGCCCTGGCCAAAGCCAGCGAAGGGGGCTGAGCCTATGGTCGATACAGTCAGTCGCGATCATATAAGTTCCGGCGGATTGCAGGATGCGAAAGGTCCCGATCCGGCAACGACCCCGGCGATGCCGCTTGGCGGCGGTCGCGAAGCAGGGGTGATTGACGGCGACGGGCAGGGCAAATTTGGCTCCGGTGAACTGATTGAGCCGGGGCGGGCGCTGGCACTTGCCGATTTCGCCCCGCCTTCACTTGGTGCAGGCGAACGTATTGTTCGAATGGCTTATCGCGCGGGAATCCCCGCATCGATGCTGACACTGCCGCTCGGCAAAGCCGCCAGGCCCCGCATAATTGCCGCCGTTGAAAATCCACTGCCCGGACAGGCGGCATCGGGCACGGCGCTGCGCGCCGGGCATTTCCTGGTCCACGGAGTCAAGGCGCCGATTGCCCAGATTGACTTTGGCGGCGCAGCGCGGATGACCCCGCCATTCGAACGGGTGGTCCACAGCTTCTCCTGGCTTGCCGACCTTGAGGCTTGCGGCGCGCGCGAGCAGATGGGTCCGGTTGCCGCACGAATTATAACCGCCTGGCTCGATGCCAATCCCAAGGTCAAGTCCCGTCCCGGCAAGCGCCCCGCATGGATCCTTGCCAACGCCGGGACCCGGGTGCTCAATTGGCTGGTTCACGCACCGTTGATTTTCGCGACCGACGACAAGGCCTTGCGCAAACGGGTGCTTGAAGCGCTGGCGGATACTGCTCGCTGGCTCGATCGCAATGTCAGTTCCGGCGACGACCGGCTCGCCGAGGTTGCGGGCTGGTGCGGCATTGTCGCGGCGGGACTGTTGATGGTCGATGGCAAGCCGCGCCGCCTTTATGGCGAGGCCGGTCTGGTCCGCGCGCTGGGTGAGCTGGTCGGCGACGACGGCGGTGTGCTGTCGCGGAGCCCGCTCGGCCAGATGGAAGCGATCGAACTGCTCGTACGCCTGCGTGCCTGCTATGCCGCCACCAAGCGCGAGGCACCTGCTGCGCTCGAATCGATGCTGGCGATGCTGGTGCCGCCACTGCTGTCGCTGACCCACGGCGATGGTTCGCTGGGCAGCTGGCAGGGCGCATGGGCGATCAATGCCGAAACTCTTGCCCGGCTGGTTGCCACCAGCGGCGTGCGCACTCGCCCGCTGCGCGATGTGCGGCAATGGGGCTATCAGCGCGTCGCAGCGCAGAAGGGCGTGCTGCAATTCGATGCCGCGCCGCCGCCCTTGCCGCGCCATGCCCGCAGCGGTTGCGCCTCAACTCTGGCGTTCGAATTCAGCCACGCAGGCGAGCGCATCGTCGTCAATTGCGGCGGCGCGGCCTGCGCGGGCGGGCTGGTGCCGGTTCGACTCGAACAGGGCCTGCGCGCCAGCGCCGCCCATTCGACTCTGGTGCTCGACGATGCCAATTCCACAGCAGTGCTGATCAATGGCCGGATTGGCTCGGGCGTCGCAGAGGTCGAGCTCGACCGGCGCAGTCTGGACGCCGAAAAACCAGGCAGTGCGACCCGGCTCGAGGCCAGCCACGATGGCTATGGAGCCAGGTACGGCCTGATCCACCGCCGCATCCTGATCCTGCGTGACGACGGAACCGAACTGCGCGGCGAAGACCTGCTGGTCCCCAATGGCCGCAAGGGCAAGCGCGGCAAGGTTGCCTTTGCCATCCGCTTCCATCTCGGACCAGGCATTGAGGCGCGGCTGTCGGACGACGGCCAGGGCGCAGGGCTGGCTCTGAACGATGGCAGCTATTGGCAGTTCCGGACCGGCGATGGCGAACTGGCAATTGAAGATTCTATCTGGGTTGATGGCCAGGCGCGGCTGATGCCGGTCCAACAGCTGGTCATGCAGGGACTGGTATCGCGCGGCGGAGGTAATTTCTCCTGGCTGCTCAAGAAGATGGGGTAATATCACCGTGACTGAAGTTGTGATC
>JBDSSP010000102.1:0-17961 GCA_039928735.1 Novosphingobium sp.
ACAACCTCGATTATCCGCGCGGCGCGGGGATGAGCCATGAGACGATCCTGTTCGATACGCACTGGCAGGAACATGGCGCCGCGCGAAGCCAGGGCATGGTCGTGCGGATCAAGCCGCAGAGCTTCACGGTCTTCCCCGACAACCTGTTCGAAGAGCAATACCAGCTGATGAAGCTGCTCCACGATGGCAATCACGTCCGCGTCGCCCGGGTGTTGTGGCTGGAACAGGACGCCTCGCTGCTCGGCAATCCGTTCTTCGTCATGGAAAAGATGCGCGGCCGGGTGCCGGTCTCCTATCCGCCCTATGCCAGGAGCGGCTGGCTGGCCGAGGCGACGCCGGCTCAGCGCCGCAAGCTGTGGGACGGCGCCGTGCGACAGCTCGCTGCGTTGCAACTGGTACCGATCAGCCAGGCCCGCTTCCTCGAAGGCCCGCCCCACGCCCGCGACGGGCTGGCGCAGGAATGGGACAAATACGTGCGCTTCGTCGCCTGGGTGCAGGAGAAGGAGCCGCTGCCGGTGTTGCAGGCTGCACTCGATCGCCTCAAGTCACTGTGGCCCGCCAACCAGCCTGAAGGGATTGTCTGGGGCGATGCGCGCATCGGCAACATGATGTTTGACGATAAGTTCAACGTCGTCGGCGTGATGGACTGGGAACAGCCGTCACTCGGCGGCGCGCTGCAAGATCTCGCCTGGTTCCTCACCCTGTCCGAAACCATGCACGGCAAGAACGCCATGCACGGCGTCCACCTCGAAGGCATGGGCACCCGCGAGGAAACCATCGCGCTGTGGCAGGAAGTCTGCGGCAAAAGCGCGGCAGACATCGAATGGTACGAGGATTTCACCCAGCTCAAAATGGCCTGCACCGGCGTGCGGATTGGCCAGATGCGGGGGACGGTGATGATGGACGAAGCGGCGTTGCGGGCGCGGCTGAAGGTGGGGTGAGGCGGGTTGCTTCGGGGAACCGCGAAGGCAGCTTGCAGGTGTCAGGTGTGATCCATATCCCTGCAAGCTGCGTCCTAAAGGTCACTCATTTGCGGGAACCTAGGCTTACTTGCCCCTAGGCCCCTTCTTTTGGTCCTGGCGCATCAATGATGCCGCCATTGATTTGGATTCAGCCATTGTAGGGCGTTTGCCAGCCATCGTTTTGCCAGCGATTGCCGACACTTTGTCGCCAGTTTGCGCGGGAGTGTGCCCGCCTGCCTTCTTTGTCATGTTAAGTTCCTTTTGACCTCTGAATCGTAGGTGTGTTACAAAGGAACCGCGCCGGGGACGTAAGCCCCCGGACACGGCAGCCGCTTAGGCTAACAAAGCGGTTTGCCACATAGGGATACTCCTAGCTCGTACTCCCGGCTGAGTGGGATAGGGTTGACCGATACGGCCCCCACAGCGTTGGCGCGCTATGGATGCCAAGCTCAGGGCCGCCTCTCGGGGCGGCCCAAATCTTTTGCTGTTAGGTGAATGGGTCGGTATCTTCCTCCTCCTCCTCCTCCTCCTCGGGCTCCCCACCCCCTACAGGCTCCCGCCAATACCGCCCATCCTGAGATTTCACGACCCACACCTTCTTTTCTCCGGGTATGGTCTTTTTCAGCAGCCTCCATACGGCCGTGCGAAATGCCTCCAGATTGATATTGTCGAGCGTCTGAGCGGTGTAAAGCGGGTATAGTTCTGCGGGGCTTTTTGCCTCGTTCTGGTTGTCCGACAGAAGCTTCGTGATTGTCACGTCTCGTGCGGATACGGGTGTATCGGACGGCTTAGAACCCACTGATTCGCCCGTAATGTCGCCTACTACGCGCTCCGCTGCCAAAACATCCGCCAGTTCTTTCTCCGCACTTTCCAATGCTTTGGACGCGCGCGATACTTTGGCCTCGGCCTTAGCGCGTCGATCTTTAAGGGCAGCCATGACGTCCATAGCACAGTGACATACGACATTTCACCCATACGCGCAAACCCGCCTTGTCATGCGTACAGCAACCGACATCATTTAACGCCGTATCGCGCTAGGTAGGGTTTGGAACCCTTTAACCTTCCGCCTATATTGGTGGTAGGTAAGGAGCCAGCCATGACCTTAGAGCAGCGCAACGCCCAGCTTTTGAAGGCTCTAGATGAGCAAGCTAAGCGCAAAACATCGTCCAAAGAAGCGGCTCGCGCTTCGCTGATCGCTGGCAGCATTTATACCGCGAAAGGCAATCTCCGCGCCGAGTTTGGCGGCCGGAATTGGAAATCTAAGGCTGCTGGTTGAGTCGCTTAGCGACTTCCTTTGTTCTAGGATACCATGGTTGCGACCAGCGTGTCGCAGATGCCCTAATCGCAGGCACTGAAGCGATAAAGCCAAGCAGAAAGCCTTATGATTGGCTAGGTCCGGGAACCTACTTCTGGGAGTCTGACCCGGCGCGAGCCTTGGAATGGGCGGAGGAAAAGGTGCTCCGCCGAGATTACGAAGCTGCCGCTATCGTGGGCGCAGTAATCGACTTGGGGCACTGCTTGGACCTATCAAACCGTAGCAACCTAGAAATCGTGAGACGAGCACACGCTTCCTTCGTAGCTCAGCAAGCCCTCTCGGGCTTTCCTCTACCTGAAAACAAGAGCGTTAAAGGGCAACCTAACGAAGATCGCATCCTCCGGTTTTTGGACAATGCCATCTTCCAGCATCTTCATGATAGCATTGACGACCTAATCGCCGATGAGATCGAGGCCCAGCGTTACGATACTGTCAGAGGCTCCTTCACCGAAGGCGATAGGCTGTACCCGGGATGCGGCTTTCATGAGCGAACCCACGTCCAAATAGCCGTCTGCAATCCCGAGTGCATCCTCGGCATTTTTAAACCGCTGCGTGTCTAGCGGCTGGCCTCAAGCGTGTGTGTAGGGGATAAACGGGAACTCTTATGGTAGTAGATCAAACCTAGCGCGTCAATTTCTTCAAGCTGCGGCGGAGCTACGGAAGGATTTATGCGGGGATTACGGCGGGATTACAGGGACACGTGCATTCCCCCCCAATCTCCACCCTTTCCTACACCGCACGTGCATGCCAAGGTCACGCCAACGGGCCCCTCAACGGCCCCCGCTCTTTGATCTCGTGAACCCCCATCCCGAACCCGTGCCCCAAAGGCGCGGGTTTTGTTGCATTTGCGGCCGGCCTATAGCTTTCACGCGGGGGCTCGCTGGCCCCAAGTTCGTCAAGTTCCATATTGTGAATTCATAGTGTTACCATAAAATCAACAGGTTGGCAGCCGCGCACCTGCGCGATCATCTCGCGGACTTGCAAGGTTGGCACGTTGGGCATCAACTTTGGCACCGCATTGCCTGCACTTTCGCTGCAATTTGCCCCCTCCGTCAGCCCTTTTGGGGCTGCCACCTCCCCCGAGGGGGGAGGATTTGGGGGGTGCTAGAGCGCATTCCCCGCACCCGCCGCGTGCTTGGCGGCAACATAGCCGAACACGAACGATGGCCCAACGCTCGATCCGGCGCCCGGATAGATCCGCCCCATCACCGATGCGGTGCTGATGCCGGTGGCGTAGAGCCCTTCGATCACCGAACCATCGGCGCGCAGCACCCGGGCGTTAACGTCAGTGACGACGCCGCCATAGGTGCCGACATCGCCGGGGACCATCGGCGCGGCGTAGAACGGGCCCTGTTCGATCGGGCCGAGCGTGTGGCTGCCGTCCTCGCGGTAGAAATCGCCGAGCCAGTTGTCATAGGCGCGGTTGCCGCGGCCGAACTGGGTGTCCTTGCCGGTTTTGGCGTCGGCATTGAAGCGCTCGACAGTCGATTTGAGCGCGGCGGGATCGACGCCGATCTGGCTGGCCAGCCCTTCGATGCTGTCGGCGCGATTGAGGAAGCCGCTGTCATACCATTCCTGCGGCTTCTTCGATCCGGCCATGGTGCCAGTGTACATGTATTTCTGCATGTGTTTCTCGTCGACGATCCACCAGCTCGGGATCGCGGGCACGGTCTTGTTGCGGGCCAGCATGTTCTGGCAGAATTCCATGTAGGAGCCGGACTCGTTCATGTAGCGCACGCCCGATTGGTCGACCACGATCGAGTGCGGCTTGGTGAGGTTCATCTGCCCGCCGACCGCGCTGAGATTGACGCCGTTGCCCTGATTTTCCTGGCCCGGAGGGATCGACATCTGGTTGCCCACCATCTCGTCCATCTGAGCGAGCTGGGCGCCCAGTTTTTCCATCTCGAGAATCATTTCGCCGGTGTTGCCCGCCGGGGTCGCGGTCCACTTGACCGATGTGCCTGGCTGATACTTCTCGCGCATCGCCTGGTTGTGGGAAAAGCCGCCGGCATTGACCAGCACGCCGAGCCGGGCCCCGATCCGCCAAGGCTTGCCGTCCTTCTGGGTGACCACGCCCCGTACCGCGCCGGTCTCGTCCTGGACGAAGCTGGTGACGCCGCTGTTGACGCGGAGGTCCACCCCGGCCTTGAGGCTCGCCTGCAGCATCCGCCCCTGCAGCGCGCCGCCCGCCGTGGCCCAGCGCTTGCCGGTCAGCTTGGCCATGACAATGCGCAGGCCGACCTTCAGCATCGCCAGCCGCCCCTCGATCGAGCTTTTCATCAGGCCGATCTTGAAGCCTTCATAATGATAGGCCGGGATCACCATGAAATTGGGCTCGAGCTTGTCGCGCCATTCGCCCAGTTGGTTAGTGTCGAACAGATCGGCGATGATTGTGCGGCCAGGGACCGAGCCGCCGGGGCGATCGTCGTAATAGTCCGGCCATGAGGCAATGCGCTGCAGCTTGATGCCGTTCTTGACCAGAAATTCGACCATCCGCGGGCCTTCGGTGACATAGGCGCTGCGGCGTTCTTTGGTGGTGCCTGGCGCATCGACCGACTGGCCGGCGGTAGCTTCCATGTAGGCCATCGATTTCTCGTAGCTGTCCTCGACGTTATCCTGCTTCATGAAGTGGCTG
This sequence comes from Novosphingobium sp., assembly GCA_039928735.1. Taxonomy (GTDB): domain Bacteria; phylum Pseudomonadota; class Alphaproteobacteria; order Sphingomonadales; family Sphingomonadaceae; genus Novosphingobium. The sequence continues at coordinate 4,913 of JBDSSP010000102.1, forward strand.
TTGGGAATCCACATCACTCCGCCCGAGCGCGAGGTGGTGCCGCCAATGCGGGGCATTTTTTCGAGCACGATCACGCTCTTATCCATCGCCCGCATGACCAGGCCCGCTACCATCGAACCGCCGCCACTGCCCACCGAAATGAAATCGAACTCCTCGTCGAACTGAATCCCACTCATCATGCCTCTCCTTTTATGCTTTTCAAAAAAGTGCCGCGATCAACCTTGCCCGATGCAGTGCGCGGCAGGGCGTCGGTGATAAGACGCAGTTCCCTTGGCACTTTGTAAATCGCCAGATGCTCGCGGCAATGGGCCATGAGCGCCTCTTCGGTCACATCCGCATCCGGCGCGACGACAAGTGTTGCTGCCAGCCGCTCGCCCATGCGCGGATCAGGCAGGCCATAGGCGATGGCTTCCCGGATGCCGGGATAAGTCGCCAGTACGCGTTCCACCTCGGCGCAATAGATGTTCTCCCCGCCCGAAATGATCATTTTCTTCTTGCGATCGATAATGGTGAAAATTCCGCGCTCGTCGACTGTGGCGATGTCGCCCGAAGCAAGCCAGCCGTCGACCAACGTCTCGGCAGTGGCCTGCGCATCGCCGACGTATTCGTTCATCAGCATCGGACTGGAATACCAGAGTTCACCGGGCTCGCCGATTGCGGGTTCGCTGCCGTCGTCGCGGCGCAGTTGTACCTCGACGGAGGGCGCGGCCCAGCCGCAGGCGGCGGGGTGTTCAAGATAGACGTTGCCGCTGATGCCGCAAGTCCAGGCGGTGCCCTCGGTCTGGCCATAGCCATTGGACAGCTGGCAATGCGGCATGCGGCGCTTGATCTGCTCGACCAGTGCAAGATCGAGCGGGGCGGCGCCGTTGGCCATATAGCGCACCTGGGCGAGCAATTCGGGCGTGGCGCGGGGGCTAGCGAACATGTCGAATAACATAGCGGGCACGAAATTGAGCCGGGTCATGCCGATCTGCTCGATCATGTCGAAGGCGATGTTTGCGTTCCATTTGCCCATGAGGTGGATCGTGGTGCCAAGGCTCAGCGCGCGAAGGCTCGGCATGATGCCGCCGAGATGGAACATCGGGCCCAGAATCACCGCCGGGGTGGCCATGGCACGCTGGTGCTCGGGCAACTTCTCGCCGCTCTCCTCCTCGTAGCGCGTATCATAGAGCACACCCATGAATGTCGCGACCGCTATCGACGCAGCCAGCGCGCCGTGGCTGAGCAGCGCGCCCTTGGGAAAGCCGGTAGTGCCCGAAGTGAACAGGATCACCGCGCCTTCATCGGGGTCGATGTCGATGGGCTCGAAGGCAAGGTCCGGGACGGGCGTGGATAATGCAGCGAACGAGGCGTCGCGTCCGGGCCGCAACGGGCACTGTGGTTCGCCGATAACAATGCGCGGCCAGGCAGGATCGGGCCGCACTGCCGAAATAAGATCGTCGCGCGCCGCATCGATTATCACCACTTCGCAGCCAACCCGCTCGATGGCCAGAAGCATTTCCTCGGCAACGCCTCGGCTGTGGACCAGCGCGGCGACCCCGCCGATCGAAGTCACTGCGATCAGGCTGAGTATCCATTCGGGGCTGTTGCTGGCGATCACTGCCACCTTGGTGCCGGGCTTCACGGCGAAGTCTTCGCGCAATGCCCGCCCCAGTGCGGCTGCGCGGGCGAAGCCTTCGGCGTAGGTCAAGCTGACGCCCTGATGGACGATCATTGGACGGTCCGTAAAGGCGATGCTCCGGCGGAATATCCCGGCCAGATTGCGCGGAAGTCCCCTGAAAACCTGCTGCTCTCGGCCCCGCACCGTGGTGGTCTCCAGATCCCACGCCTTGCCTGGCCCGACCAACCGCTCGGCCAGCGGATCGCGGAGGTTCGCTCGAAACTGGGCAGGGTTGGCAGGCGACAACAGGCACACTCCCTTTTGTGCAAGACAAGTGGCGCGGGGCACAATATGCAACGCGTAAGAAACATTTTGTTATAAGGGTGATGCATTGTCGGCAAGGCTTGAAGGCAGTGCAATCGAAGAATGGCGGCGCCACTGGGCGGTGGTCGTAGCGGCCAGTGCCGGCATGGGCATGGCTGCGGTAATCAGCTTTGCCGCAGGCCTGTTCATCGCGCCACTCGAAAAGGAGTTCGGCTGGAGCCGCACAGAGATCTCCTCGGCGCACATGATTTCGGCGGTGGCGATCATCCTGCTCGCGCCCTTTGTCGGCTATCTCGTCGACCGCTTCGGACCGCGCCGGCTCGGCATTGTCGCGGTCATTGCCGTTGCGCTTGGCCTTTCGCTGTTCAGCCTGACCGGTCCCAACATCTGGACGTGGCGGCTGCTGTGGGTGAGCATGGCAGCGGCAACGGTGATCATTCAGCCACTGGTCTGGACCTCGGCGATCACCGGACTGTTTTCGGCCGGGCGCGGGCTGGCGCTGGCATTCGTGCTGTGCGGATCGAGTATCTGTTCGATTGTCACGCCGCCGCTGACCTGGTGGCTGATCGAAAACTATGGCTGGCGGCTTGCCTTCGTCGGGATCGGCGTGAGTTGGGGCTCGGTGGTGCTTCCGCTGGTCCTGCTGTTTTTCACCAGTGCCCAGGACACTGCGCGCCGCGAAACGCCGCTGGTGCCCCTCGCCGCGCGGCCCAGCTTCGTGAAGAGTTTTCGCGGCGATGTCCTGACCTGGCGGTTCATGCAGCTGGCCCTGGCAGGATTCTGCATTGCCATCGCGGTGGTTTCGGTTTCGGTGACGATTGTCCCGATCCTGTCGTCCAACGGCATCGTCCGCGGCGAGGCCGCCGGAATTGCCTCGTTGCTGGGCTTTTCGGCCATCGCCGGGCGGCTGACCATCGGGCACCTGCTGGACCGCTTTCAGGGCCGCTACATCGCCACGGTGGTGGTCTGCATGCCGGTTATCGGCAGCCTGATCCTGATCGGGTTTCCGGGCTCGGTGACCGCCGCTTCGGCTGCGGTATTGATTTTCGGACTGTCGATGGGGGCAGAACTCGATATCCTCGCCTATCTGACCTCGCGCTATTTCCGCACCGAGAGTTTCGCGATGATGTTCGGCACGATCGGCGGCTTCGTGGCGCTGGCGGGCGCTGGCGGGCCGGTCATCCTTAACCGGGTCTACGACCTGACGGGCAGCTATGTCCCGGCGCTGTGGGGCGTCCTGCCGGTCTGCCTGCTTTCCGCGACGCTGTTTGTGCTGATGGGTCCCTATCCAACCGCTGCCTCACGCACCAGCTAACGCAGCAGCACCGGCAGCCCGGATGGTCCCTGTTGCTCCAGCCCTCCGGTCATGAACGGCGCGGGCGCGTCCGGATCAAGGCGGAGGTTTGGGAACGCATCGAGCAGCGCATTGATCCCGGTTTCAATCTCGACCCGCGCAACATTCATGCCGAGGCAGCGGTGGGTGCCGAGCCCGAACGCCATGTTGGTCAGCTTCTCCCGGTGCAAGTCAAAGGTGTCAGCATTGTCCCAGCGTGCGGGATCGCGGTTGGCGGGGCCCAGGCAAAGTTCGAGCACCGAACCTTCCGGCATGTCGATGCCATAGAAGGTCGTGTCCTTCATCACCATGCGATAAAAATAAGGCGCAGTAGGGTTCCAGCGCAGGGCCTCGTCGACGGCGTCGGCGATCAGTCTGCGGTCGGCCTTGATCTCGGCAAACTGGTCGAGATGGGTGAGCAGCGCGAACAGCGTGATTCCCATCTGGCGCCAACTGGTGCCGCCACCGGCGACCATCACCAGCTTGACGTGAGCCATGATCTCGCGGTCGGTCAATGGCCGCGGCTCTTCGCCGGGCATCATCAACCGGGTCTTGAGCAGGAACGAGACGAGATCGTCCTGGGGCTGGGCACGGCGCGCGGCGATCAGGCCGAGCGTGGTATCTTCGACGATCTTGCCGTTGGCGATACGGTCTTCCATCGTCACGTTGCGGCTCGAACTTGTCGAATTCATGTAGGCATGCCGGAAACGCAGCGCGTCGTCGCCCTCAAGGCCAATCGCCGTGGTGATCGTATAGACCGGAATGCGCGCGCAGTAATCGATGTTGAGATCGGCCCGGTCGCCTTTCGCCAGACGTTCAATCAGCCGGTGGACGATGTTGTCGATGGTCCGCTTGCGCCACCAGCCCATTGCTTCGGGCATGAGGAATTTGGGCTGGATCGTACGGCGGTAGGCGCGGTGGACTGGCGGGTCCATTTCGAGAATACCCATTGAATATTTGTCCAGCTCGCTGGCATGGCCCTGCACCGAGTTGGAAAAGGTCTGAGGATCTCGGAACGCCACTTCGCACGCTTCATAGGTCAATGCGGTGAAGTGCTGGCGGCCGGCTGCGCGGACGTGCCGATCGTGCAGAGGCAGATTAAGCAGTTCGCGCACCCGCCCCTTATGGACCGGCGCCAGTGCACGCAATTCGTGAAGCTGCGGCATGATCGCGTTGACATCCACCCAATTGCCGATGGCCATGGCCTCGTTGGTGACGTCGTAAAGCTCGTCATAGAGCGGATCATCGGCAGTGAGCACGTCTTGTACAGCGGCTTCCATCAGCGAATTCCTGTCAGACTGGCTCACCCGCTGCCCGGGCTATGGCAAGCCGGGCTTCGGGCGATTGAAATGGCAGCCGCCGCGAGGTCAGCCACAGCAGCAGCAGCGAAAGCGGCGCAAGAAGCAGGATCGAATAGAGCCCGGCGTTGAGCGAGCCGGTCATCTTGCTGACTTTCCCGGCCCAATAGGGCCCGACGCCCGAGCCCACGACAATGGCGATGAGCGAATAGGCGGCGGCCGTCGCGCCGCGCATTCGGGGCAGGACGAGATCCTGCACCATGGCAGCAGTCGAGCCGCTCCATAGCGCGGCGAAAAAGGCGAGACAGAAACTTCCGGCGAAGAACTGGGTCGGTGTTGAAGCAGTCAGCATGATGACAATGCTGGGCACTAACCCAAATACTGTGATGGCCCCGATGCCGACCGGCGCGCGGCGGTCGCGGCGTTTCCATACATCGGTCAGCCAGCCGCCAAAGATCACCCCGAGCAGTGCCCCGCAGATATTCACCGCCGCCAGTGTAGCACCCAGCTTCCCAGGGGGCAGCGCAAAGGTGCGCATGGCATAGGGTGCGGCCCATACCCCGACTGTGCCGCCCATGGTGCCCATAAGCGCGGTCGCCGAAACGGCTGTCTGGAACGTGGGATCGCCGAAAGTCAGTTTATAGAGCGGCGGATCGCGATAGCATTGCACCTGCGCCCAGGTGACAATCGCATAGAAACCAAGTCCGATGGCCGCCCACTGCGCGCGGTCCCCGGTCAGGTGCATAATCAAGCCTGCCACTACGATGACCGCAGCGGCGAGTGCCAGATTGTGTAGCAATGCCCTCTGCCCTCCCTCACGGCCGATCATCAGCAAGGTGAACGGCGGCAATGCGGCGGCGAATTCCTTGAACAGAATCGTGAACGTCCCGCCGTTGTCGCCTTGCGGACGATCCGGCTCGTGTATGGTCAGCATCAGCAGGGCCAGCGGCAAACCTGGCAAGCCGACGCCGAACAGCGCGGCCTTCCAGGCCGGAACGGCGCAGGCGCCGGCAAACGGCAGTGCTGTGCAGACATCCTTCCAGTGCTGGAGGAACCATCCGCCCAGGATCATCGCCCCGGCCGTACCGACAAATACCCCGGTCAGCAGCAAGCTCAGCGCCAGCGCGCGGTTCTTCTGCGGAAAGACGTCGGCAACGAGCGAATGCCCGCAAGGGTTGGCCACGGCCTCGCCGACGCCGACGCCCAGCCGCGCCACGCCCAGCATCGCGAAAGAGGTCGAGGCGCCGCCAAGTGCGGTCATCGCCGACCACAGCGCAATGCCGAAAGCCATGACCTTCTTACGCGGCAGCATGTCCGATATCCGCCCCATGGCGATGCCGACGACCGAATAGAACACGGCGAAGGCAGTGCCCAGGATGAAACCGAGATCGGCGTCGTCGAGCTTGAGGTCAACCTTGATCGACTGGGCCAATATCGAGACGATCTGCCGATCGACATAATTCAGCGCATTGGCGGCGGTCAATATGAACAGCGCATACCAGGCCGCAGCCGGGATACGCGCAGGGGTTGCGGGATCAGCCGCGAGCGTTGCCACAGCAATTCTCTCCGCTTGTTGTTATGGCAACCCTTGCAGCCGCGTGTGAGCTAATCAAGCCGCAGCAACCGCTTCGCATTGTTGCAGATGATGTTGCGAATGTCGGCCTCGGGCACCCCGGCAAAGTCACGCTGGATGATGGCGTGGCTGTTCGGGAAAGTGGTTTCCGAATGCGGATAGTCAGACGACCACATGATATTCTTGCCGCCCGGCAGATCGCGCATCAGGATGCCAGCCCGATCCTGAATGAACGAGCCCCAGACATTCTGGTCCATGTAATAGCTTGGCGGCTTGTCGATCACGCTATCCATCCAGTAGCGCTGCTTTTCCCAGGTCCGGTCGCTGTATTCAGCGTACCACGCAAACCAGCCCACGCCGCTTTCCATGCTGCCGATACGCAGATCGGGGAAGCGATCAAAAATGCCGTTGTGGATGAAAATGCCGATCGGTTCGGCCATCGCTGTCTTCGACATCGGCATGTCAGGCAGGAAGTGCTGCTTCTCGCCAAAGCGCGGCACGCGGCCGCCCAGGTGGAAGGTAATAACCATGCCATAATCGCACAGCACCTTCCACAATCTGTCGAATTCAGGCTGATAATACTGGAGCGCGCCCTTGGGATCGCCAGTCTGCGCCGAGACCTGGCCCGACTTCATGTTCTTGATCTCGGACGAGGTCTTCCAGGCTTCGGCGTTCTGCGGGAAAGCCGGCAGTTGCAGCATCTTGAAGCCCATCTTGGCGAGCCGGTGGACATGCTCGATGGTCTCATCAATATCGCGCATTGGCGCATGGCCCACCGGAAACAGGCGGTGCGGCGCATTCGATGCCCAGTCCATCACCCAGCGGCTGTAGCCCTCAAAGCTGGCAATGTAGAGATCGTTGTCAAAACTGCCGAGCGGTCCGCCGCCGAAGCAGATCGCCTGATCGATGCCATCAAGGTCCATGTCGGCAAGACGCTTGGCCGGATCATAGGTGTTGCGCTGATCGGACAAGCGCCCGACCATCTTGAAGTCCTTCCCGGTGCGGCCGGCCTGGTTGTTGATCATCATCACCGGGCGGCGATTGCCCTCGAAGCAGATGTAGTCGCAGTCATCGCCATATTCGATCACCGGGGCTTTGGCCCTCTGCGATTCGGGAAGATATTCCTTCCACATGTCAACCGGTGGATCGATGTGCACGTCGGCATCGAAAATAGGACCATGCGTCCAGTCTTGCTTGGTGGCACTGCCAAACAGTGGATCAGCTTCGCTCATAGCCCGTCTCCCGCAGTGAATTCACAATATCGAACTCGTCATCGCAATTGAGAATACCTTTCGAATCGAGTCGCGTCAATCGCCCCTCGCGAATCAGTGCTCAGGTGACCCCGCGAACATAGGCGTCGATGGTCCCTGAACAGGCGATCTTGTCACCACTGGCAAGGTCGGCATAGCGCTGAATATCGTCGGCGACGGAGGGGCTCGAACGCCCGCATTCGCACTTGCCCCAGGTCGCGCGGATCTTGTCGCCCGAGATCACTCCGCCCCATCGCCCCCGCATCGACATATCGAAAAAGGCCGCGCGGCCCTCGACCTCCCCGTCGAAGCAGGGCTCGATCAAGTTCTCGCCGCTCTCGTCGAGCAGCAGCAACACCAGCCACGGCGGCACGTGATAGCGCCCCGCGGAACAGCGCGGCGAATTGGTGCTGAGTTCCTGCATGCCATAGCTCTGCAACGCTCGCGCCTGGCTGATGTTGAGCGTCTCGAAGACGAACTCCTTGTAGTTGTTGGGCAAGGCAACCCGCTTCAGCCCGCCGCTCATGAACGTCGTGTTTTCCTGGAAATCCTTGCCGCTATAACCAAGCTCGCGGACACGTTTGGAAACCTGATAGAGCGGCACGAACAGTCCCATGATGTGTAGCGGCCAGTCGCGGTTGGCGATCAATGCCCGCGCTGCCTGCTCGATCGCCGATTCGATCGAAGCCTCGCGCAGCTTGGCCTGCTCTTCGAAATATTCGAGCTCGCTCGGCTGGGCAGTGCCTTCGGCGATGCGCTTGCGCAGCACCACCATTTCGATGATCCCGCCAATCGTGATCGGCGGCACATCGGGCGCGAAAGGCGGGAAATCGGGTGGACTGAAGGCCTCAACCATCGGCCTTCCGGTTGCCCGGTTGCGCGGCGTGGCGGCGACCTGGCCGAGGCTGATCATCCGCCGATCGTGGTTGGGCGCAAGCCCGCCCCAACGGATCGCCTGGAGCAGGCTCCTTCCTGCAAAATCGAGATCAAACTGGGTGGCGTTCATCATCGCGCACTTGCCGGTTGTGCCGCTTGAGCAGGAAACGAAATGCTGGCGTTCCTCCAGCAAGGTCAGCCAGTCATCGAGGCCCCCGATCGCGCTGGTATCCATCGGCTCGACACGCTCGGTCGAAACCGTATCGAGCCACTTGCCGAGCCGGTCCCACTTGCCGTCAAGCAGCCACGATTCGGGATAGCTCTTGTAGGCAGTATGCGCGAACAGCAGGGGCACCACGTCGTGCAAGGAGCGAACCTGGCTGACTCCGCCCTCCTCGGCGCGGTTGCCCAGCAATTTGATCTTGCCGACGCGGTCCTGAAATAACTCGTCAATTGCTCCAATCTGGCTCTCGAGCAGATCGGCATGGCCCAGCATGAATGGATCGTCGTGATCGACCATGCTGACCAGGCGGTCAGCCTCTGATTGAACGTGCAGCGCAGTGGCCATGGGCGTCTCCTCTCACCTTGCGGGCCGCCTTAAGGCTGCTCCAGTCCTGAGCATACCATCGGACCCGGCATGGGCTGAGTCAACTGGTCAGAGAGCCTTTAGCGCCCCGATCAGCACCGGATCGTTGGTGCTCTCCGGACGCGCCCGGATCTCTGCTTCCTGCCGCCCGATCTCGCTCCAGATCGCCTCGTCGGCCAGTACGGACAGCGAGCGCGCGATATTGCCGACATCCACCCCGGTCAAAGCGGCAATCACCTCGCCGACAATCGGATCGGAGGCCAGGCGCAAGCCTTCGCCCAATTCCGGCACCATCGCCTCGATCAGGCTCGCACCCATCGATTGACGCAGGAAAGCCGTCGCCGCCGTTGGCCCGCCCCGGATCAGTTCGCGCGCATTGTCGATGCCGATCAGGCGCACCGCATCGGCGACCAGCGGCGCGGCGCGCCGGGCGCCGCGTTCGGCGATGTGGTTGAACTCGCGTTGCAGCCGCGACTTGAACGCCGCGGAGGTCAAGATGTTCTGCAACACCCCGCCGCGCCTGCCGAACACATCTGGCAGATTGAGCCGGGCCAGCTCATGGTCATAAAATCCGCCCGGCGCGGTCAACCGCGCGAACGCAGCCCGCGAGGAGCGGGTGAGCAATCGGCGGATGGCCTCAGTCAGGTTGAGCGCGGGCAAGGAATTGCATCCCGGCAGCGCCAGCACGGCGGTTGCAGCGGTGCCCGCCAGGAATGTCCTGCGAGCAACTGTGTTCAAATCGGGTGTGACCATGTCCAACTCCTTCCCCAGAGCAAAGACGAGTGCCTATATGCGACAAGATGAACCGCGCCCGACTCCTCGTTTTTAACGCCGTCCTCAATGTGTTGGACTATCGCGTACCTGAGGGGATGGAAATAGAGTTCGGATCGGTGGTGCTTGCCCCGCTCGGTCCGCGCCAGCTCATCGGGATCGTCTGGGAGGCCGAGCGACTCCCAGGTGAGCAGGTCGCCGACAGCAGGTTGCGCCCGCTGATCGCAGTACTGCCGGTGCCGCCGCTGGCCGCGCCGCTCAGGCGATTGATTGAATGGACTGCCGATTATTACTGCGCCCCGCTCCAGTCGGTGGCGCGGATGGCTCTCTCCAGCACCGCTGCACTGAAGGGCGGCGGCACGACCAGCGAATACCGGCTGAGCGGCCTAGAGCCGGAGCGCCTCACCCCGCAGCGCGCCGTGGCGATGGATGCGCTGCAGGGCGAGCAGGCTTCGATCCGCGAACTGGCCGAGATCGCCGGTGTATCGGACGGCGTGCTACGCGGCATGGCCAATGCCGGCATTCTCGAGGCAGTGACTGTCGATCTCGACCGGCCCTATCCGCGAGCCCGCGCCGATTTCGCAGTGCCCGATCTGACCCCCGACCAGCAGGCGGCAGCGGACATTTTCGCAGCCGCGGTGGAGAACGGCGGCTTTGCGCCGTTCCTGCTCGACGGCGTCACCGGCTCGGGCAAGACCGAGTGCTATTTCGAAGCCATCGCCGCAGCCATCGAAGGGGGCAAACAGGTGCTCGTCCTGCTCCCCGAAATCGCGTTGACCGAGCATTTCCTGCGCCGCTTCGAGGCCCGGTTCGGCGTTCCCCCGGTGCTGTGGCACTCGTCGATCAAGGCCAGTGAACGGCGGCGGGCGTGGCGGGCGATTGCTTTGGGCCCGGAAAACGGCGGCGCGCAGGTCGTGGTCGGGGCAAGATCGGCGTTATTCCTGCCCTTTGCCCGGCTCGGCCTGCTGGTGGTCGATGAGGCGCATGAGGTTTCGTTCAAGCAGGACGACGGGGTGCGTTATAATGCCCGCGACGTCGCGGTGATCCGGGCGCGGTTCGAACAGGTGCCGGTGGTACTCGCCAGCGCCACGCCGGCGCTCGAATCGATGCAGCTCGCCGAGGCCGGAGTCTATCGCAAGATCGACTTGCCAGCGCGCTTCGGCGGGGCGAAGTTACCTGAAATTTCCATCGTCAACCTGTGCAAAGAAGAGCCCGAGCGCGGGCGCTGGCTGGCACCGCGCCTCGTCGCGGTAATGCGCGAAAGGCTGGCGCGCGGCGAACAGTCGCTGCTGTTCCTCAACCGTCGCGGCTATGCTCCACTTACCCTGTGCCGCCACTGCGGCTATCGCTTCCAGTGCCCCAACTGCACGGCCTGGCTTGTCGAGCACCGCTTCTCACAGCGCCTCGCCTGCCACCACTGCGGCCACGATGTGCCGGTGCCGCAGGCCTGCCCGGAATGCGCCACCCAGGACTGCCTCGTCGCCTGCGGTCCCGGTGTCGAGCGCATCGCCGACGAGGTCGCCGAACTGATGCCGGAGGCGCGCGTCGCCATGGCCACATCGGACACGCTCAACACCCCGGAACGCATCGCGGACTTCGTTGCCATGGCGGAAGAAGGCCTGATCGACGTGATCATCGGCACCCAGCTTGTGACCAAGGGCTATCACTTCCCTGAACTGACACTGGTGGGCGTAGTCGATGCCGACCTCGGTCTCGAAGGCGGCGACCTGCGCGCAGGCGAGCGCAGTTACCAGCAGATCGCCCAGGTCGCCGGGCGCGCCGGACGCGGCGCAAAGCCAGGCGAAGTGCTGATCCAGACCCGCCATCCCGAAGCCCCGGTGATCGCCGCGCTGGCCGCCGGTGACCGCGACGCCTTCTATGCCGCCGAAGCCGAAGCCCGCCGCGACGCCGGTGCGCCGCCGTTCGGGCGCTGGGCCGCGATCATTGTGTCATCCGAAGACGAAGCCGAGGCCCGCGACGCCGCCCGCGCCATCGGCGGCGTGCGGCCAAACCTGCTCGACATCGCCATCCACGGCCCCGCGCCCGCGCCGATGTCGCTGCTGCGCGGTCGCTATCGCTACCGCCTGCTGATCAACGCGCGGCGTTCGAGTGAACTGCAGCGCGTCATTCGCGCTTGGCTCGACCCGCTGCGCTTCCCGCAGGGGGTTCGGGTGGCAGTGGATATAGATCCTTATAGCTTCGTTTGAAGTCTGTACCGGTTGCATTGAGAGGCTACGGAAGCAGCCGGAACTGAACGCATCCCTTTTATTAGGTTCTGGCAATGTTCATCCAGAGAGTCGCTCAATGCTGCGTTCCAAGAAGTCATCGAATGGAGTCGCAAAAATGAACACCAAGACAATATTGGCGGCGCTGGCGCTGACCACCGCCGCAACTGCCTTACCGGCCAGCGCTCAGCCAGCTTCGGGCTGGGGATCGCGTGACAGTATGCAATCTCGCGGCGGGTGGAACCGCGACGAGTTCTGGCGCGGCGCTCCCGACGGGCTGCAGCAGCGTATCGATTGGCTGCAACAGCGGATTGACCGCGGAGTCGCAGACCGTAGCATGAGCCCCGAAGAAGCGCGCCGGACGCAGTACCAGCTTAATGTCCTGCGCCGCGACGCAAATTTGCTCAACAGCCGCCTCGACGAACTGAGCCGCAGTCTTCGCTGGGCGCGCCGCGACAGCGATAATCGCTACGACCGGCCCGGCGACCGGCCCGGTTATTACCGAGATCCCTATGTGACCGAATATGACGCCTCCCGCTATTACCGCGATGACCCGCGCTACAGCGAACGGCGGCTGAGTTCGACCGATGAAGTTTATCGCGGGTCGGATGGGCGCTATTACTGCAAGCGCAATGACGGCACGACGGGGCTAGTGCTCGGCGGCGTCGGCGGTGCGGTCATCGGGAATGTCATCGACGGCGGCCATGATCGGGTTGCAGGCACGCTGATCGGCGGTGCCTTGGGCGCTCTCGTCGGCAAGTCTATCGACCAGAACAGCGACGTTCGCTGCCGCTAGACTATCGGTCTAAAATTTGCTGGAGGGCTGGCTGGCTTAATGCCTTTGCCGTCAGCCCTCCAGCATCGCTGCCGCTGCAATCAACCGGTCGCCAAGATCGCGCTCTTCGCCGCCGTTCTGCCGGAATAGCCGGGCCACTTCAGCATTGTCGGTGTTTTCGGCCCAGCGCTCAAAGAGCCCTTCCCCGGCAAATTCGCCTTGCGACAGCCCGCGCAGCGCGTATGTCTCGCTGCTGCAGTGTGACGCAGACTACCGGGACTTGGCGCAGGGCGATAGTCTTTCCCGCTCCAGCAACGCCCGCTTGATCGCAACCCCATAGGCATAGCCGCCCAGCCCGCCATCCGAGCGCACCACCCGGTGGCATGGGATCAGCACTGCGACGTTGTTCGCCCCATTGGCGCTGCCCGCCGCGCGGAC
>JBDSSP010000103.1:0-3046 GCA_039928735.1 Novosphingobium sp.
CACAGGCTGATGGATGGTTGACCTTCGCTCATCCCGCAGCTAAGCGCGCGCCTTCGCAATTGACCCTGCACTCCGGTGAAGCAGTGGTCGCATTCGGTCCTGAGCTTGTCGAAGGAGCCGGGTGGTGCGGTTCCGGACTGGAAGCATCGGCACAATGCCGGGCACGCAAAATTGAAGGACGACGCGCCATGTCAAAGCGCAATGCATCGAAGTATAAACTCGATCGCCGGATGGGCGAGAATATCTGGGGCCGCCCCAAGAGTTCTGTCAACCGCCGCGCCTATGGCCCCGGCCAGCACGGCCAGCGCCGCAAGAGCAAGGTTTCCGACTACGGCATCCAGCTGCGCGCCAAGCAGAAGCTCAAGGGCTATTACGGCGAAGTCACCGAAAAGCAGTTCAAGCGCACCTACCAGGAAGCCGCGCAGATGAAGGGCGATACCGGCCAGAACCTGATCGGCCTGCTGGAACAGCGGCTGGACATGGTGTGCTATCGCGCCAAGTTCGCGCCGACGATTTTCTCGGCCCGCCAGATCGTTTCGCATGGCCACATCCGCGTCAACGGCGTCAAGTGCAACATCGCCAGCCGCCGCGTTTTCCCCGGCGACATCATCAGCCTGGGCAACAAGGCCAAGGAAATGGCGCTGATCGCCGAGGCACAGAGCCTGGCCGAACGCGAAGTGCCCGATTATGTTTCGCCCGACGGAACCGACAAGATCACGTTTGTTCGCGTTCCGACGCTGGATGAAGTGCCCTATCCGGTGCGGATGGAGCCCAATCTGGTCGTCGAATTCTATTCGCGCTGATTTTTATCAGCGTTTGAATGCGAAGGGGCGGTCCGATTGGGCCGCCCTTTTCGTTTTGGGCTAATGCCGATTGACAGACTCAATACCAGATCCGCTCATGCTGAGCTTGTCGATGCACGTGGTTGTTCCTGTGACGTCACCGAACACGAGGGTCCTTCGACAAGCTCAGGATGAGCGGGAATGAGATGTCCCAACATCTTGTTCTATCACTTCCCCACCGCCTTCGCCCCCGTCCCCGACCGGTCAAACGTCTCCTCGTCCCTCGGCGGCATGCCCGGCGGTGGGCCGTATTCGGGCATGTCGTACCATTCGCCCTTCAGATCGGGCTCGCCGATGTAATGGGTCTGGAACATCCGCCAGGTGAACAGCCAGCGTCCGTCGATTTGCGCAAAGCGGTCGAAGTAGATGCCGATCGGAGCAAACGGCGTGCCGTCGGCGAACAGCGAGTTTTCGGTGACATAGGTCCGTGCGCTCGCTGTGCCGTCCGCCGCCAGATCGACAATCGGGGTGCGGAAGGTCATCATGATCCGGCGATAAAGCGGGAATGCACCCTCGATGAACGCGGTGATCTTCTCCCGCCCGCGCATCACCTGCCCGCCGACCCGCCATTCGGCATCATCGGCAAACAGCGCGCCAAAGCAGGCCGAATCCTTGCGCCACACCGCATCGGCATAGCGCGCGTGTAACTGGCGGATGGCGCATTCGGTCGCGACGAAATCATGCATTGGCTCATGCTCCTCGATTCAACGCCAAGTGGACCTCAGCTGGTGACACAGCAAAATGCCCTGATAGTGTCGCTCCCGCAAACCACAAAATGGGAGAGTGAAGCCATGGCCAATCTCAAGGCACTGGTCGTTGGCACGGGCTTCGGCTGCCGCATCCAGATTCCGGCCTTGCGCGGGGCCGGGTTCGATGTCGTCGGGCTGGTCGGTGCGGACCGGGCACGCACGGCCGAGCGGGCCTTGGCAAACGGCGTATCCGCAGCTTTCACTGATCTTGGCGAGGCAATCGAGGCCACTCATGCGGAAGTCGTCGCCGTTTCCACCCCGCCGCACAGCCACGCCGCACTGACCATGCAGGCCCTTTCGCGTGGCAGCCACGTGCTGTGCGAAAAGCCATTTGCGCGCGATGCCGCCGAGGCGCGCTCGATGCTTGCTGCGGCAACAGCGGCGGGCAAAGTCCACATGCTCGGCCACGAATTCCGCTATATCGCCCAACGCGCCGCCGTCGGCCGCGCGATTGGCGAGGGGCTGATCGGCGAGCCGCGCACGGTCAGCATGGTGCAACTGCTGCCGCATATCCCGGTGTGGGAGAATTCGATGCCGGGCTGGTGGTTCGATCCGGCAGAAGGCGGCGGCTGGCTGGGAGCGTCGATGCCGCATCTGGCCGATCAATTGCGCACTTGGCTTGGCGAATTCGCCTCGGTCAGCGCCTCGCTCTCCGCTGTGACGGTTAGCCGCGGACCGGTCGATGACACCTTCTCGGCGCGATTTGCCATGGCCAGCGGCGCCCAAGGCGTGATCCAGTATTGCGCCGGAGTCTATGGCCCGATGATGGACCTGGCCCATGTCTCGGGCAGCCTCGGATCGATCTGGACTGACGGTGCCGGGATAAAGATTGCCGACAAGAACGGAACCCGCGACTACGCGATCCCTGCCGATCTCGCCTTGCCCTCGCCACCACCGGTCGGCGGCGATCCGCGCCATCTGGACGAGCGTTGGAAGTCGCTGGTCGGAATCGAACTCGCACCTTACACGATGCTGTGCTGTGCCTTCCGCGCAGCAATCCTTGGTGAGACGTCGCCGAGCCCGGTGGAACCCGCAACCTTTGCCGATGGCGTCGCGGCGATGGAAATCATCGACGCCTTCCGCGCCTCGGCGGCGGATGGCGGGAAATTAGTGGAGGTTTAACGCCATGCCGACCGAGGACCAGACTGTAGCCTTCCTGCAGGATCAGCTTTCGCGTCTCGAAAACCTCTCCATCCGCAAGATGTTCGGCGAATATGGCGTATGGCTCGATGGCAAGACGGTCGGGCTGGTCTGCAACGATCAGCTGTTCATCAAGCCGACTGCGGCGGGCCGGGAGCTGGCGAAGGATGCGCCCGACGCACCGCCCTATCGCGGCGCAAAGCCCAGCATGCTGATCGAAGCCGAGCTGTGGGATGATGCAGAGTGGCTGTGCGACCTGGTCCGAGCAACGGCAGATGCGCTGCCCGCGCCCAAACCGAAGAAACCGAAGCTGCC
>JBDSSP010000104.1:0-8071 GCA_039928735.1 Novosphingobium sp.
CCACCATCGCTGGCCTCGCGGCAAACGGCCTGGCCGGAGAGCACGTCCGGATCGGGCTTGAAAAGCCGCTGGGCTCCAATCTCGAATCGAGCCGCCACATCAACGATGCCGTTGCCAGTGCCTTCCCGGAGGAACGCATCTTCCGGATCGACCATTATCTTGGCAAGGAAACCGTGCAGAACCTCCTGGCCCTGCGTTTTGCCAACCTGATGTTCGAACCGTTGTGGAATGCGGCGCATATCGATCATGTCCAGATCACCGTTGCCGAAACCGTAGGGCTTGAAGGCCGCGTCGGCTTCTATGACGGCGCTGGGGCGCTGCGCGACATGGTGGCCAACCACATGCTGCAATTGCTGGCGCTGGTAGCGATGGAGCCGCCTTCCAGTTACGCCGCGACCGAAATCCGCGATGAGAAAGTCAAGGTTCTGCGCAGCTTGCGTCTGGTCGGTCCGGACGAGACCGTGACCGGCCAGTATTCGGCTGGCGCCATAGATGGTGGGGCAGTGCCGGGCTATGTCGAGGAATTGAGGCAGCCGTCGTCCACCGAGACCTTCGTTGCGATCAAGGCCCATATCGACAACTGGCGCTGGAAAGGCGTGCCGTTCTATCTGCGGACTGGCAAGCGTATGCCCGAACGGGTGACCGAGATCATCGTCAATTTCCGCCGCGTGCCGCATTCGATCTTTGCCGGGCAAGGCGCGCGCAGCGAACCGAACCGGCTGTGCATCGGCATCCAGCCCGCAGAGAATATCACCCTGTCGCTGATGGCCAAGGTGCCCGGGCTTGATCGCGAGGGCATCCGATTGCGTCCGGTGCCCCTCAACATCGCCATGGACGATGCCTTTGCTGGTCCCAACAAGCGTATCGCCTATGAGCGGTTGCTGCTCGATCTTATCGACGGCGACCAGACCTTGTTCGTGCGGCGCGACGAGGTCGAGGCGCAGTGGGACTGGATCGATGCGATTCGTGCCAGCTGGGCGGAACATGGCGTGACGCCCAAGCTTTACACTGCGGGTAGCTGGGGACCGACTGCGGCAATTGCCTTGGCCGAACGCGATGGGGTAACATGGAATGAGTGACGGGAATGAATAGGCTCCACCCTGCCATCGAGCGCGTAACCCAGCGCATCATCGAAAAGTCACGCGAAACTCGCCGTGCCTATCTTGAATTGATGGACCGGGAAGGCGAGCGCCATGGCAGCCGCAGCGCGCTTTCATGCTCCAACCTCGCCCACGGCTTCGCTGCGGCGGAGGGCGACAAGAGCGCTATCGCCAGTGCGCGCGCACCAAACCTGGCGATCGTGACCTCATATAACGACATGCTTTCCGCGCATCAGCCCTATGGCCGCTATCCCGAGGCGATGAAACTTTATGCACGGGAGGTGGGCGCCACCGCGCAGGTCGCGGGCGGGGTCCCGGCGATGTGCGACGGCGTGACGCAAGGCCAGGACGGCATGGAGCTGTCGCTGCTCAGCCGAGACATCATCGCCATGTCCACCGCCGTGGCCATGAGCCACGCCATGTTTGACGGCATGGCCTTGCTCGGGATTTGCGACAAGATCGTCCCCGGCCTGATCATCGGCGCGCTGCGCTTCGGGCATCTGCCTGCGATATTCGTGCCATCCGGGCCGATGCCATCCGGGCTCGGCAACAAGGAAAAACAAAAGGTCCGCCAGCGCTATGCCGAGGGCAAGGCCAGCCGCGACGAACTGCTCGCCAGTGAAAGCGCCTCTTATCATTCGCCAGGCACCTGCACTTTCTATGGGACCGCCAACTCCAACCAGATGATGATGGAGCTGATGGGGCTGCATATCCCGGGCGCCGCCTTCGTGCCGCCGAATACGCCGCTGCGCTTCGCCCTGACCCGCGCGGCAGTGCGCCGGCTGGCTGCGATCGGCAAGGGAAGCAACGATCCCCGGCCAATGGCGCGGGTAGTTGACGAGAAAGCTATCGTTAATGCCTGCGCCGGGCTGCTGGCAACCGGCGGCTCGACCAACCACGCCATCCACTTGCCCGCCATGGCGCGGGCGGCGGGGATCCAGCTTGACTGGCAGGACCTCGACGAGTTGTCCGCCGCCGTGCCACTGATCGCGCGGGTCTATCCCAACGGCGAGGGCGACGTGAACCATTTCCATGCTGCGGGGGGCATGGGTTATGTCGTACGGGAACTGCTTGATGCCGGGCTGGTCCACGGCGATGTCTTGACGATTTCCGAGGGCGGCATGGCGGACTATGCCAACGAACCATACCTGGAATCGTTTGAAGATATGAGTGAGGTGGCAGGCGAAAAGCCCTCTCCGCCGCAAGTCATGTGGCGGCCTGCGCCCGCTGAGGCCGGCGATCCAGACATGCTGCGCCCGCCCGCAACCCCGTTCCTGGCCGATGGCGGAATGCGACTGGTGCAAGGCAATCTCGGCCGCGCCACATTCAAGACCAGCGCAGTCAATCCATCGCACTGGACCATCGAGGCTCCGGCCAGGGTATTCGATAGCCAGGAAGCGGTGCAGGAGGCCTTCAAGGCAGGCGAGCTTGACCACGATGTCGTTGTCGTCGTCCGCTTTCAGGGGCCGCGCGCCAATGGCATGCCCGAGCTGCACAAGCTGACCCCGCCGCTGGGAGTGCTGCAGGACAAGGGTCACAGGGTCGCGCTGGTCACCGATGGTCGCATGTCGGGCGCATCGGGCAAGATTCCTGCCGCCATTCATGTCTGCCCGGAGGCCATGCGGGGCGGTGCGTTGGCTTTGCTGCGTGACGGCGATCTGGTCCGCCTGAGTGCCAATGACGGTACGCTTTCCACCACCGCCGATCTCACCTCCCGCACCCCTGCGCCGCCACCGCCGCAAGCCTTCGGCACGGGGCGCGAACTCTTCGCGATCCTGCGCGCCCATGCTCCCGATGCGGAACATGGCGCGTCGGCCATGCTTGAGGCGGTTTACGCGACCTAGCAGTCCGGTATGTCGATGGGTACACCCTCGGCGAACCAAGCATCGCGCTCTTTCAACGCAGCGCCCAAGCCTAGTTCCTCGGCACGTTTCACGAACCTTGCCATTTCGGGGGCTTGATTGGCGACCGAATCGAGCGCGGCGGCTATGTTCTGCAGAGTTGCGCGGCCCATCAGATCGAGCCCCCGGTTGATCACTAATTTAGATGAAGTCGCCCGAATCGCCGCCCATCATCACCGCGAAAGTCGGCATTGCGAGCAGGTTCTTTTCATAGACAAAGTTCAGTTCGTCCTGCCTGGCGCCCAATCCCAGGCCCAGCGCATAGAGGATCGTGTCGTCGGCATCGTAAACGAACTCGGAAGGTTCGGGCGTGATCGAGAGGATTTCGGGATGTTTCATGACGGCACCTGGAGAGAGGATCGGATCATGGCTGAATGCTCTCCGGGGCGCGGGGCGGGCTGGTTGGCAATGGCCATGGGCGGCGTGGCCACCAGCGGCGTGCCGGGCATTGCGTGGCTTCGCTCTCCAGCATTTACTTGCAGGAAATAGCCACGTGCTGCCAGATGGGGATCGGCGGCCAACTCGTGCGCGTCGAGCACCGGGAATGCCTGCAAGCCCTGGCGCTGCAAACACTCACCCAGCTGCGCTTTGTCCTTCGGCTGGGTGTATTCCGCGATGATTTCTTCTGACAGAACGCCCGGCGCAACCCCGACGATTTGCGCCAGACAAGCCCGATCCGCATCATTCTCCAGCCGGATCGCGATCCATTGATCCTCACCCATGCAAGGAAACACCCCTTGCAGCGCCCCGAAGCGTGAGCGATTGCCGATCCGCTCGATCCCCCGGCCATGGCGCGTTGCCTCGAGAATGCCTTCGCCCGACATGGCGGCATAAACTTCGAGCTGGGCAATATCATACCAGCCGCCCTGCCCGGTGGTGAGCAGGTTGCGCAGGCCCCTCAGTGCCGCCAGTGCCCCGGCAAGGCCGCCGGTGGCATCGGGAAATGCGTGGCCCAAGCGCAAGGGTTCGCCGCCTGGATAACCGGTGCGGCCCTCAATCGACGAAGCTGCTTCGATCGAGGGCCCATAGCTTCGCCACTGCGCCCATGGCCCATCGGCGCCCCAGCCGGACAGCGAGACATAGACCAGTGCTGGGTTGATCTTCGCCAGTTCGGTGGGACCAATGCCCAGCTTGTCCGCAACGCCGGGGCGGAAATTCTCGACGACAATATGCGCCTCGCGGGCAAGTGCGTGTGCCACGGCGCGGTCGTTCGCCTGTTCGAGATCGAGGGCAATGCTCTGCTTGCCCCGATACATCTTGGTCGCATAGAGATGCTGCATGACATCGGCAGGGGTGGCTTCCGCACCGGGTCCGATGTGCGTATCGAGGCGCGAGCCCGGGCGCTCGACCCAGATCACCTCGGCGCCGAGATCGGCGAAGGTGCGGGTCGCGCTGGGACCGGCCCAAAAGATGGTGAAGTCCAGCACTTTTACGCCGGAAAGCGGCAGATCACCTGGCCGGCCAAGTGCCGGGATCGTTCTATCGGTTTGCGCAAAGCCATGGAAGTGTCGCAGCGGATCGCCGGGCATCAGGCCGCCTCCGCTCGCCTTCTCCCAATAACCGCGATGGGCGAGTTGCGGGTTGTCGGTGATGTCCTGCGGCGAAGTGACTTTCGAGAAGGCGACGCCGTGTGCCTGCATGTGAGTGACGATTTCATCGGCATCGCGCTTCATCAGATAGTCGGCCAGCACCGCGTCCAGCGCATCGCGATTTTCCCAGCGCACATTCTTGTCGGCAAAACGCGGATCGAGCGGTAGCTCAGGTTTGCCGATGGCGATGGCCAGCCGGTCGAATTCGAGATCGGTGACCACGCCGATCGAGACATGGCCGCCGCGGCAGGGCAGCACGGTCAGCGGATAGACTTCGGTGTAGCGCCCGGTACGCCGCCGCAGATCGCCCGCCGCCGTGCGCGCGAAAGTCGACTGGTGGAGCAGCAGCATGGCTTCCATCGTGCTGATGTCGAGATGACGTCCGGCTCCGCTGCGCATTTTGTCGATCAGCGCGGCCTCCGCGCCCGCAGCTGCGGTATAACCCGCGGCATAGGCGCACATGTTTTCAGGGCCGGACAGGGGCTCTCGCGCCGGATCGCCGGTGATGTAGAGATAGCCCCCTGCCGCCCAGTCCGCCAGCGAGCCGCCGCGCCAGGCGGCATAGGGCCCGGTGGTGCCATAGCTGGACGTGGTGACGAGCACCTTGCTGTCGGGAATGATGAGGCCCGCGGCGAGGCCGCTATAGTGGCCCCGATCGAAGGAGGTGAAGACCAGATCGCATGTCTCAAGCAGCGCCGGCAAGTGTGATGCCGGAGCTCTCTGTTTGCGCGCATCGAGATAGAGCGAGAGCGAATCGTCGCCAGCTTGCTCATCTGCGCACCGCAATACTTCCGCCCCACCCCAGGCAAACAGCTTTGCCGCAAACTGCCCTGCGACATCGCAGCTGAGATCGAGAACTTTCACTCCGGGAAAAGCTTAGCTGGCCTGCGTCGCGATTTTTGCAGCTTCGACCAGCAACGGCGCATTGAACGCGCGCTTGGTATCGGCGACACCCTTCGGCGGCAGTTGCGCAAAGACTTCGGCCATTTCCAGAGCAACCTTGCGCTCGTCGCCGTCGCTACAGACCCGGTTGCACAGGCCGATGCGCAAGGCTTCTTCCGCCATGACCTTGCGGCCAGTCATCAGGATCTCGCGCGCGCGCAATTCCGAGCATTGGCGCGGCCAGATCAGTTGGGCTGCCGAAGTGGCCGGGATGCCATATTGCACATGGGGATCGGACAGGAAGGCGCTTGCCCCCATCACCACCTGATCGCACAGCGCAACCAGCCCGGCGGCATAGCCGACGGCGCAACCGGGAACCGCGGCGATAACCGGGATCTCCAGGCTGAGCATCGTTTTGATCGTGTTTACGTGAACCTGGCCGAGCAGAGCATGGGTGTTAGGCGCCAGCGTGCCCGCCGCGATATTCGCCAGGATGTCGCGATCACCCCCGGCGGAAAAGGCGCGGCCCGTGCCGGTCAGGATCAGCGCCCGCAGATCCTTGTGCAAGTCGAGCCGGCGCAATTCGGAGAGCAGTTCCTGCTGCATCTCGAGATTGGCCGCGTTGAGCTTGTCAGGCCGGTTGAGCGTCAGGATGCGGACCGCACCGATGGTTTCTGAAAGGACCGTGTCGCTCATTTGGCTATCAACCCCAGCACATTGTCGCGCATGATCTTGCGCTGGCTTGCCGCATCGAGATTGGCGATGCAGTCCACATATTCGCGCGGCACCGGGATGCTTTCAGCATGTGGCCAGTCAGACCCCATCAATACGCGGTCCGGTCCAAGCAGTGCGACAAGAGCCTCGACATCCTCCTCGGGGAACGGCGAGACCCATACCTTCTCGCGGAAAATCTCGCTCGGCTTGGCAGGTAGTTCCATCCCGAATGCGCTGATCTTGCGGGCCATGAAGCCGCCTGCTGTATCGAGCTTGTGTAGGCAATAGGGCACCCAGCCGCCACCCATCTCGATCGTGGCCACGCGGATATCGGGGAACCGGCCGAACAGGTTGTGCAGCACCAGCGCGAACATGGTGTTCATGATCGCGGTGTCCTGGCTGTAGATCACGTTCCGCAGCAGCCGGTCTTCTGGCAGCTTCGGGCGGGGCGGTGCACACCATAGTTGGTCCAACGCCTTGCTGACATCGCTAGGTCCTTCGTAGGCATGATAAGTGACCAGCACACCCGATTCGTTGACCCGCGCCCAGAACGGATCGAAGTGGGGATCGGCGGGAGAGCGGCCGAATGCTGGTCCAGGGCGTAAGGTGATGACGCGCGCGCCTTGCTTGAGCACGAATTCCAGCTCTTCCACCGCGCGGTTCACATCCATCAGCGAGAGGTAGGGCGCGGCGTAGATGCGGTCCTGATACGCATAGCCCCAGTCGTCGATCAGCCAGCGGTTGAAGGCATGGAAGGCGGCATAATGCATCTCGACGTCATCGAGCAGGAATCCTTCGAGAGTGACGCCAAGGGTGGGGAAGAACAGCGCCTTGTCGACGCCTTCCTTGTCCATCCAGGCGAGGCGCACATCGCGGTCGCGGTATTCGGGGCGGATCGGCTCGAGCTGGCCATAGGCCTCGGCGGCGCGGTCCTTGCTGACGTCGAGGTTCTTGAGGGTTTCGAGATAGACGCCGGGCCGGGCGACCGGATCGAATGTCGGATTGCCGATGACATTGACCTCGCGCCCGCCGCACAGCAGCCGCTTGCGCTTGCCGTCAAGTTCGGTGATCCAGCGGATGTATTTTTCGCGCTTCATCCGATCGCTGGCATAGCGCGTGAAAGCGTCCTCGGCCTCGTAGTAATGCTGGTCGGCGTCGAACAGTTGGTAATCAATGCTGGTCATGCTGCTGCCTTCGCTTCCGCCTTGAAGCGGGGGATGATGTGTTCGCCCATCATGTCACGAGTTTGCGCCGAATCGATGCCAAAGCGGTCCATTTCTTCCGCAGTCGTCGAACGGCCGCAGCCCCATTCGACCCGGCCCTTGGAGACGATATCGAGCGAGGCGACCTTTTCGGCCACCTTGAAGGGGTGATTATAGGGCAACGGCATCAGGCAGACGCCAAGCCCGATACGGATGCGGCTGGTGTGCTGGGCGATAGCGGCGAGGAAGGTTTCATTCGCCGAGCTGCGTGAGAGATCCTCAAGGAAATGGTGTTCGACCAGCCAGATGCCGTCGAAACCCATTTCCTCGGCATATTTGATCTGTTCGACTGCCTCCCAGAAGGCATCCGATTCGCTCTTGCCCTGGGCTTCCAGTTCAATCGGCAGCGCGATCTCGTAGAGCAGTGAAAACCGCATCAGACATCCCTCTCGTTACCGCAGGTTTGCTGCTTGTGCCGGGAGAGTGTCAGTTGCGGGTGGTAAGGTCAATTCACCTGGTTGATCATGCCGCCGAGCTGTTGACTCCCATCGAGGCGAGGTAGCGCTTGATGTTGCGCGCGGCCTGGCGCAGTCGCTGTTCGTTTTCGACCATGGCGATGCGGACATAGCCTTCGCCTTCCTCGCCATAGCCGACGCCGGGCGCCACCGCGACTTCGGCGTGGG
>JBDSSP010000105.1:0-3486 GCA_039928735.1 Novosphingobium sp.
CATCGTCATGCCCCGCTGCAACAGCGAGGCCATGAGCATGCACCTCGAGGAAATCGCCTTCCATGTTGCGCCGGGAGCCCACGCGGTCCTGCTGCTCGATCAGGCCGGGTGGCATGGTTCAGCTGAAATAGAGGCGTCACGCGAAGTCGCGCGATGCACCCCTCTGTTCAATTTCCCAGCGCGGCTGCGGGCTCGAACAGAGCGCCGGCGATCTTGCCGGCATGGTACGCCTCGCTGTGCACATAGCGGCGTGAAGTCGCTGTGCGTGTGGTGAAGTTGAGGCCGAGCCGGTCGATCTCATCGTCCAATACCGAGTGCTTGACCGCAACCAGGTCGAAGCCTGAGCTCTGCGCATCGTTGCTCTGGCGGGCGGCCTTGAGGCCGGCGAGTTTACCGGAAATGCCACTGGCGAGGCCGACCTGAAAGGAATTGAGCGCTGTCCGGCGATGTCCTCCGCGCAATGACTGGTAGACTGCACCACGCCGGAAGGTCTCGCTTTCCGTATCGAAGGTGACTTCGATCAGGTCATGCAGAAAGCGCGCGGCTTCAACATCGGTCTTCAGGCCAAAGAACACAAAACCCAGCCCGCCGCCGGCACGCTGTTCGCCCCATACCCGGCAATCGCAGAACTCGGCGATCGACGTTGTGCAGGAGTCAACCGGCGCGCGCCGCTTGCGCCCGGTGGCCACACTTGCCCCTTCGCAGTCTGATTGGCGCACCGAAACCTCGTCGAGCGTAAGGTCATGCCGGGCGAGCAATTCGGAAACTTTGGCGGCAGCCGCCATGGCTTCCGCCTCGGTGCAGCCACGATCGGCAGTCTTGGCGCGCAAGCCCTGGATGCGCTGGATCACACGGTCGATCTCTGCCGCCTCCGCCGAAGCGTTTCCGGCCGGATTGTTCGCCCCCGAAAAGGCTGATCGCTGTCTCAGCCGATCGAATAGGTTGCGCGCGCCGGCTTCCATATTGCCTTGCGAGATGTGGCTGGCGACTTCGGCCGCCACCTGATCGAGCATCCCGGCGGCGCCATGCATGTCCGCCCTGACGCGCCCGACAATCGTCTCCACTTGCAAGGCGGCGATTTGTTCGAACGCGGGCCGCAGGCCATCGGGCGCATCGTCGCCATCGGCTTGGGCAAAACATCCAAGAGCATCGACCAGGTTGTCCACCGACGCCAGGGTGCGTGCTTCGAATATCAGATCAGGATCTGCATCATCCGCCTCGATCCAGCGCAGGGCCAAGTGCTGGACCGGCGAGAGGTTCTCTTCCACGTCCCGCAGAAAATCGAAGATTGCATCTTCGTCCAGATCGCCGATCAGTTGCGGTATGGGTTGGTAGCCGCGCCGGGCGACGTTGCGGTAAAGGCTCGCTGCACAGCGATGACCCGTCCCGAGCGGCCGGCCGTGACGAACAAATGTCATGGCCTCGTCGAGCATCGCCTCGTCCAACGCGAACAGCGGTGAGATCAGGACGTGTCGGCCGCTTTCGAGCTGACACAGGCGCATGGCAGTCGATAATCCAAACGCCAGGGACGATATCCGCTCGTCCAGCAGCAAAAGGCTTTCGCCCGTGACCAGATCGTTCAGGCGAACAAGGTCCGGCCCGTCACGGTCTACAATTCTGACCAGATGAAATTGTGCGGCGCTGAGCGCTCGAAATGCCCGTTGCTCTTCGGGTGTTTGCGGGGCCTTGGTCCCGAGGCGGCGATCAACCAAGGTCCGGCCGCTCACTGACGGCGTGAACATTTCCAGATCGGCTGCCATTGCCATAAGGCACGCTTGCGCGTCCCCGTCTTCCGGCAGATCAGCATGTCCGACCAGCCACTTGCGCAAGGTCTTCTGAATTGCGCCGGTCGGCATGAGATTGCTGATAATCTCATCGACATGCGTGCCGATTGCCTCCAGGATCTCGAAGTCGCCTTCAATTTTGTAGAAGGTTTCGGCCATGGGCATCCTGTGGCGACTCCTCGGCTGCGTGCCTGACCTGGAACTTGGGAATAGGTTTTCAGGCACCGCAAAGCAACAGGGGGGGATACTCGATTTTGGCCAATCCACATGAGAATGTATGTCGAGAGAGGTGGCTCGGTTTGTCTGCACAGTGATTGGCAACGGATAAGTGGATCGTCTGCCGGTTGCTTGTTCGAACTGCCGATATGGGGCGTCACTCCGCTCGGGCTACGCCCTCCCTGCATGACACCCCATATCGGTTGCCAAATTCATGCCGCCATCTTCACGGGCTGGTTGTCAAAATATGCCTGATCCGGCGTCTTGGCGGCCAAGCTCGAATGCGGCCTCTTGCCATTGTAGAAGCTCAGATACCGGCCGATCGATGCCCGAGCTTCGCTGACCCCGCCGTAGGCGCGCAGATACACCTCCTCGTATTTCACCGAGCGCCAGAGGCGCTCGACAATGACATTGATACGCCACGCGCCCCTGCCATCCATGCTGATGGCGATCTTTTCGCGCAGCAGCACGCCGGTGAAGGCCTGGCTCGTGAACTGGCTGCCCTGATCGGTGTTGAAGATCTCCGGCTTGCCGCAGCGGGCCAGCGCTTCCTCCAACGCCTCGACGCAGAAGTCGGCCGCCATCGTGATATCGCCGGATCGCCCGCAAGGATCAGTGCGCCGAGGATGCGCATGTTGCAGGTGCCCTGCGCCGCGATCACGCCAATCTCGGCCAGATGCCCGCGCAGCCCATTGAGCAGCTGGGTGCGCTGCTGCACCAGCATCTCGCGCGCCTTGTGCTGCATCAGCACGGCCTGGTTCGCGATGCTGCGGACCTTGACGAAGCGCAGGCCGGGGCGAATGAGCGCCTCACAAATCGCCGCTGCATCATTGGCATCGTTCTTCTGCCGCTTGACGAACGACTTCACATAGGCAGGCGGGATCAGCTTGACCTCATGGCCCAGCGTCATCAGCTTACGCCCCCAATGATGCGCCGAAGCGCAGGCCTCCATGCCGACTAGGCACGGCAGCAAACTGGCAAAAACGGCAGCACCTCGCGCCGCCGCAGCGCCCGCGCGGCAAGCACTTTGCCGCCCGCATCGACGCAGTGAACCTGAAAAACATGTTTGGCGAGATCGACTGCTACCGTGGTGACAGACGACAGATCGGGTGTTATACCTGCGTGCATTGATCAGTACCCATGTGCCCATTGACGCAGGCCGATGGTCATGATGCGCCAGGGTTGATCGACGAGCTGATTCCAGGCGAAGCAGCAGTGGTCGACGATATCATCGTAGGATGAGAAGATGCGGTTCGACAGCCAGTTGTCGCGCATGAACTGCCAAAGGTTTTCGACCGGATTGAGTTCCGGGCACCTGGGCGGCAGCGGCATGAGCGTGATATTGGCGGGCACCGCCAGTTCAGCTGAACCATGCCACCCGGCCTGATCGAGCAGCAGGACCGCGTGGGCTCCCGGCGCAACATGGAAGGCGATTTCCTCGAGGTGCATGCTCATGGCCTCGCTGTTGCAGCGGGGCATGACGATG
>JBDSSP010000106.1:0-7599 GCA_039928735.1 Novosphingobium sp.
TAAATGCGTCAGACATGGCCCAAGGCTTTGCGGCGGGAGAGCCAAGGGGTCAAGAAAGAAGAAAGGGGCGCCCAGGCGCAGACCGGACGCCCCTTTCAGCAACCGTCAGCCGCGGGGCAGGGAGTGCCCCCTTGTGGCAGACAGCATTCGCTAATCGATCGGTCGCTTGCGGCTGCTGAACCAGCCCGCCGTGAGACCGGTCAGCACCATCGCCAACAGCGCGTATTCGTCAGGCTGCGAAAATTGGTGGAGCAGACCTGCATAGGCCATGCCGACTATGGCGATTAAGCCGATAACGGCCAAAACCATTTGGTTCATCGCCCCAATTCCCGTTTGCCCGAACTACAATGGTTTACGCAAGGCCCGTGCCACGCGCCGGATGGGGCAGGAACGTGGGGCATGCGATGGTAAACGGGCGGGGCCGGGTCGCGGCGATTGTAAAGCTTGACGACACTATCGGCGGGATCAGCCCCGCGCCGGCAATCCCGCTGCGCGAAGCGCCGCATGGGCCTCGGCAATCGAATAGGTGCCGAAGTGGAAAATCGAGGCCGCGAGCACGGCGCTGGCGTGGCCCTTGGTCACGCCTTCGACCAGATGATCGAGCGTGCCCACCCCGCCCGACGCGATCACGGGCACCGATACGGCATCCGCTATCGTGCGGGTCAGATCAAGGTCGTAACCGGCTTGGGTTCCGTCGCCGTCCATCGAAGTGACCAGCAATTCGCCCGCGCCAAGCTCCGCGAGGCGGATGGCATGGGCGACGGCATCGATCCCGGTCGCCTTGCGGCCGCCGTGGGTGAAGATTTCCCACATCCCCTCGCCCGAGCGCCTGGCATCGACCGAAGCGACAATGCACTGGCTGCCCATCTTCGCAGCAATATCCGCCACCACTTCGGGACGCGAGACGGCAGCCGAATTGACCGCCACCTTGTCCGCCCCCGCCAGTAACAACGCGCGGGCATCCTCCACCGTGCGCACCCCGCCACCGACGGTCAGCGGCATGAAGCAGACTTCGGCAGTGCGGCTGACAATATCGAGCAGAGTGCCGCGCGCCTCATGGCTGGCTGTGATATCGAGAAAGCACAGCTCGTCCGCGCCCGCCAGATCATAGGCCCGCGCCTGCTCGACCGGATCGCCGGCGTCCTTGAGATCGACGAAATTGACGCCCTTGACCACGCGCCCATCGCGCACATCGAGGCAGGGGATGACGCGGATGCGGACGGTCATTTGGGGCGGCCTTGATGCGTGTGCTTCGACAGGCTCAGCATGAGCGGGCGCTGTGTGGGAACATTCAACAAAGTCCGCTCATGCTGAGCTTGTCGAAGCATCACGCCGCCTCCGCCAAAGCAATCGCCGCCGCCAGATCGAGCCGCCCGTCATAGAGCGCGCGCCCGGTAATCACGCCCTCAATCCCGTCGCGCGCCAGCAGGGCCAGCATGCGGATATCGTCCAGCCCCTTGACCCCGCCGCTCGCAATTACTGGCAAATTGGTGCGCCGCGCCAGGTCCACCGTCGCTTCGATATTGCAGCCCTTGAGCATGCCATCGCGGCCGATGTCAGTGAACAGCAGCGAAGCAACGCCTGCATCCTCGAAGCGGTGTGCCATATCAAACACCGAAACTTCGGACACCTCCGCCCAGCCCTCGGTTGCGACCATCCCGTCTCGCGCATCGACCGCAACGACGATGCCGCCGGGATATGCCTTGGCCATATCCTTGACGAATTCCGGGTCCTTGAGCGCCGCTGTGCCCATCACCACGCGGCTGACTCCCAGATTAAACCAGCCATCGACCGACTCGCGGGTGCGGATGCCGCCGCCCAATTGGACGTGGCCGGGGAACGCCTTGAGTATGCCTTCGACCGCCTCGCGGTTCTCCGCGCGGCCTGCAAACGAGCCGTCGAGATCCACCACATGCAGATATTGTGCGCCCGCTTCGGCAAACTTCAACGCCTGCGCCGCCGGGTCGTCGCCATAAACTGTCGCACGCGCCATATCGCCCTCGGCGAGGCGGACGACCTGGCCTGCTTTGAGATCGATGGCGGGGAAGACGATCAAGGCCGCCACTCCAGAAACCGCGCCAGCATTTCCAGCCCATAGGCCTGGCTCTTCTCCGGATGGAACTGCACGCCCACGATTGTATCGCGCGCGACTGCCGCGATGATGCCGCCGCCGTGGTCGGTCATCGCGGCGATGTGCCGGCCGTCGTCCGGGACAAGATGGTAGCTATGCAGGAAATAGGCCTCGCCGGGTTCGATCAGCATGGCGCCATCCTTGTGGCGCATCGGCGAGACGTCGTTCCAGCCCATGTGCGGCACCTTGATCGCCGGGTCGCTGATGTCGATGAGGCGCACCTCGCCCGAGATCCAGTCAAGGCCTTCGGTAACGCCATGCTCCACGCCCCGGCTGGCGAGCAATTGCATGCCGACACAAATGCCAAGGAACGGCGCGGCCCCGACCTGGACCCGCTCCTCCATCGCCTCGATCATGCCCGGCACGGCGCGCAATCCCTCGGCGCAAGCCTTGAAGCTGCCGACGCCGGGCAGCACAATGCGGTCCGCCGCGCGCACCGCCAGTGGATCGGAAGTGACGTGGACTTGCTCAGCGCCCGCCGCCCGCAGCGCGCTTTCGACTGAATGCAAATTGCCCGCGCCGTAATCCACGAGCGCAACAATCTCAGCCACCGAGCTGACCTTTGGTGGAAGGCACTGCCCCGCCCTTGCGCGCATCGAGTTCAACGGCCTGCCGCATGGCACGGGCGAAGCCCTTGAAGATGCCCTCAATGATGTGGTGGTTGTTGTCCCCGTAGAGCTGCTCGACATGCAGCGTGATACCGACCGCCTGCGCAATCGAATGGAACCAGTGCTGGAACAGCTCGGTGTCCATTTCGCCAAGCCGCGGCTGTGTGAAGTTTGCATTCCACACCAGCCATGGCCGCCCGGAAATGTCGAGTGTCACGCGGCACAATGCCTCGTCCATCGGCGAATAGGCCATGCCATATCGTCCGATCCCGGCCTTGTCGCCCAAGGCCTGAACAATAGCCTGGCCGATGGCGATGGCGCTGTCTTCCGTCGTGTGGTGCTGGTCGACATGGAGATCGCCATTGATCCGGCACGAGATGTCGATCAGCGAGTGGCGCGAAAACTGTTCGATCATATGATCGAGGAAGCCGATCCCGGTCGAGACTGCATAGGCCCCGGTACCATCGAGATTCACCTCAACGGCAATATCGGTTTCGCTGGTCTTGCGGGCAATGCTGGCGGTTCGCATGTCCGGCCTATAGACCCGGGGGCGCGGGAATCAATGCGCTGTAGGTGTCTCGATGGGCGAATTTGGCGGCGCATCGGGGATTATCCGTCACAAGCCACTTGACCACCTCGAATCCGGGGGGCACTTGGCCGAGGTTATGAATGACAGCGGCCCTGACAGTCTGATCCCTTACGACGAGATCGTGCAGGAAGCCTTGCGCGCAGTGGTTGGCCGGGTGCTCGGCCAGGTCCAGGTCTCGGGCGGCACGCTGCCCGGCAACCATCATTTCTATATCACCTTCAAGACTCATGCGCCGGGGGTGAACATTCCGCCTCACCTTCGCGAACGATTTCCCGACGAAATGACGATCGTGCTGCAGAACAAGTTCTGGGACCTGAATGTCGAGCCCGACAGTTTTTCGGTCGGGCTGACTTTCAACCAGGTGCCGGCAAAGCTGGTCATACCTTTTGCGGCGATTACCGGCTTTGTCGATCCGGAGGTCGATTTCGGACTGCAGTTCCAGGCTGAACTGGCCGAGATTGAGCCCGAACAGCATGAAGCAGCGGAAAACGACGCGCCGGAACCCAATTCCGCTTCGAAGGTTAAACCTGCAGACGACGCTTCGAACGTAGTCACGGTCGATTTCGGCCGCAAGAAATAGGGCCAGTCCGGCCCGGAATTTGAGGGCAATGTGGCGAAGAATCCGTTGACCAGGTTAGCCGGGAAGGCCGGGACAGTCGCCCGGAGCGCTGCTTCGCGCACCACCAAGGCTGCAAGCGCGGCCAAATCCGGCGCCGTCGAGCTGGCCAATCAACCGCCGGGGCCCAGTCCGAATTCGATGACAAACCTGGTGATTGCCGACATCGCCCTGCGTAGCGGCGGTCAACTGCTGCGCCATGCGGTGGAACGGACCCTGCTTGGTCTGCGCTACCCACAAGGCACAGCCAAAAGGATCGTCAAAGGCCGCTCCATGACCACGACCTTGCTCGGCACAGCAGCAGCGCGGATTGCCATGCGATCCGTACCGGGAGCCCTGTTGGTCGGTGGCGGCTTGCTCGCCAAGACGCTGTTCGATCGCCGTCAGAGCCGCAGGAAGGCAAAAGCGGAAGGCGAGGCTGCCGTTGCCCGGCGGATCGAGAATAGCTGAGCCGCCCCCCAAGCCCCAGCCAGCTCCCGACATCGCGAAATCCGCTTGATTTGATCGCCGTCTCTGCGCATTTGCAACCATGGCAATGGCAAGAACAACTAGCGGGGACGCGCTCCAGCGCAGGGGGCTGATGTTCATTCTGTCGTCGCCTTCAGGCACCGGCAAGACCACCATCACTCACCGGCTCCTGGCCCACGATCCGGAAATCCAGTTGTCGGTTTCAGTGACAACGCGCCCGATTCGTCAGGGCGAGCTCGAAGGCATCGATTACCATTTTGTCAGCCAGACCACTTTCGACAATATGGTCGAGGATGACGAATTTTATGAATGGGCCACGGTCTTCGGCCATTGTTACGGCACTCCCAAGGCGCAAATTCGCGCCGGGCTAAAGGCTGGCAGAGACTTCCTGTTCGACATCGACTGGCAAGGCACCCAGCAGCTCTTCCAAAAGGACCAGCAGGACGTTGTTCGCGTTTTCCTGCTGCCGCCCAGCATCGAGGAACTCAATCGCCGCCTTGCCGGGCGAGGCACCGACAGCGCCGAAGTTATCCATGCCCGCATGGAGCGCGCCCGCAGCGAGATCAGCCACTGGGACGGCTATGACTATGTCGTAGTCAACGATGACCTCGACCTCTGTTTCGCCAAAGTAGTCCAGATCCTGGCGGCCGAGCGCCTTAGCCGTGCCCGGCAGACCGGTCTCATCGGGTTTGTGCGCGAGTTGATGAGGCCGGGCAACTGATCAGATCTGCCGCAGCCCCGTTGCATCAGACTCGGTCATTACCGGAATTTCCTCCGCCAGCTTCATCATAACCAACGGCAGCACGCGCGATGTCGAATTCTGGTAATTGGCATAAAACGGAAAATTATCGACCATCACTGCCCAGACCTTCCCGCGCTCGGCGCCCTCGGGCTCGCGCCATGTGCCGCGCCAGGCCTGCGTTGCGACCTGGAACTCTACCTCGGGGCTTTCGACAAGGTTGAGATACCAGTCGGGATGGGTATCCGCGCCGCCTTTGGAAGCGCAGATCACCACTTCGCCGGCGACAATCGAATAACACAGCGCAGTAATGAAAACCTTGCCGCTCTTGCGACCAGTATATTTGAGCAGGCAATGCGCGCCGAGCGAGTAGCCGCCGACCGGCGTTATATCCATGATGTGGCCCTTGGTGCCGCCCGATTGCAGATACATCTCACGATGTTCACTCACCCAGTCCTTGCGGACTTCCCGGATTGCGGCTGAATCGGCGTTGCTCATGATTCTCTCCTGAATAACATTCTTGCATCCATTGTCGGGATTTCGCGGTTCTTGTCCATGGCAAATCCGCAGGGCTTTCGCGCCATTTGCTCGTCTGTTAAAGGTCGGCTCAAGCAAGCATAGAGAGACGAGGATCACATGGGCGAGTTTGGCAAGATTATCGAAGCGCCGGATGAACTGGCGCAACCGGTCGTTATCGGCGCGCAAGCGTATATCAGCACGGAATTCGCGAAGGCCGAACGCGACAAGCTGTGGCGCACCCACTGGCTACAGGCCGGACGGACCGAGGACATCCCCAATGTCGGCGACTATATCACGTATGATATTGCGAACGATTCTGTCATCATCACGCGCAGCGCGCCGGACACCATTCTCGCCTTTGACAATGTATGCCCCCACCGTGGCCGCAAGCTGATCGACGCTCCCGCCGGCAAGCGCAATGGGCGAGGCAACAAGACCAACATCATCTGCGGTTTCCACGCGTGGACCTTCAATCTTGAAGGCAAATGCACCTTCATCGAGCATCAGGCCGACTGGCAGGGCGTACTGACCGAGGAACGCACCAGCCTCGGCAAGGTCGCGGTGGACGAATGGAGCGGGTTTCTGTGGGTCAACATCGATTCCAATGCGGGCCCCTTGCGCGAATATCTCGAGCCTGCCGCCTCGATGCTCGATCCGTTCCAGCTCGAGAACATGCGCTGCCGCTGGCGCAAGTGGGTGATTTTCGAATGCAACTGGAAGGTGGCGATGGAGGCTTTCTGCGAGACATACCATGTCGCCGGAACCCATCCTGAATTCATGGATTTCGGCCAATTTCGCGGCTGGGGCCGAAATCAGGGCAAGCATTCCAACATCGGCTATGATGCGCCCAAGGGCCAGGAAGAGGATGCCGCCAAGCTGCGTTTGGGCGCTGGCGAAGACCCGCGCCAATCGACCTGGGAAATGCAGGATTTCACCTGGAAACACGCCAATACCAACACAACAATGACACTTGTCGAGGCGGCGCGGCGGCTGAAAGACGAGCTGCCCGAAGGCACACCCGCGCCCGAAGTCTCGAAGCACTGGCTCTCCAGCGCCCGGGCAGCCGACGAAGCGCGCGGCGTCGTCTGGCCCACCGTCGATCCGCAGCACACCGCACAGAGCGGCACTTCGTGGCAGATCTTCCCCAACCAGCAGATCGGCCATGCGGTCAACAACATGCTGACCTACCAAGCGCGCCCTTATGGCGAGAACCCGGACATGTGCATCTTTGAAGGAGCGGTTTACGAGCTCTATCCCGAAGGCGAAGCGCCCGAGACTGAATGGGAATATACCGAACCCGCCGACTGGCCGCCGGTGCTCCAGCAGGATTTCCAGAACATGGCTGCGGTGCAGAAGGGCATGAAGAACGCCCATTGGCGCGGCGCCCAGCCCAATCCTTACATGGAGCGAACTGTGGCGAGCCTGCATTACAATCTCGCCAAGGTTGTCGGCATGGGCGGGCCCAAAAAGATCAAGGGTTAGTCGTCCGGTGAAGGTCAACCTCGGGCTTTCGTCGACTAATTCGCAGGATTGGCTCCGCATTATGGCAGGCGACTATGCGCGCCCGCCCGAGACGCCCGACTGGCAATGCGTCGAATCGATGATGGCGCTGGGCGATATGGCTGAACCGCTTGGCTTTGACGGCATCTGGGCGCCCGATCACTGCGGTTCGCCCTATGGCATGACCCCAAACCCATTGCAGTTGCTCAGCTATTTCGCCGGGCGCACCGAGCGGGTAACTTTCGGCACGATGGTCGTCGTGGCGCCGTGGTGGCACCCGGTGCGGCTGGCCCACCAGATTGCCTTCCTCGATACTCTGTCGAACGGGCGCTACGAAACTATCGGGCTCGGCCGCGGCGTGGCGCGCAATGAGTTTGAAGCGCTGGGCATCCCTCGTGAAGAAAGCCGCCAGCGCTTCAACGAGACGCT
>JBDSSP010000107.1:0-19419 GCA_039928735.1 Novosphingobium sp.
CACCGCGCCGTCAGTCGGCAGCACCGCCCGCCGCCCAATCCTCAGCTCAACCGACTGGCGATGCCGACTGGAACGGCCCGGTGCCTGATTTTCTGCGCTTTTCGACGCAGTAGGCTGCTCGTAAAAAATGTTTCGTCCGCGAAAAGCAAAAGAGCACAAAGTTCCGCTTGATTCGTTCTGCGGGAGTTTACCCCAATAAGCGAAATGGCACGGCCTATGGCCTCTGCTGATAACTGTCGTTCAGTCACAAGCAATGTTCTGGGCGGGCCCGCCCACCTTACTGCGCGCTTGGGTCATCTGCCCAGATATCAGGAGGCGGTGCGGCCAGTTGCACAAGGATCGCGCGGTTAATCGCACAGATCCCGCCTGATCGGGCTGCAGCCATTTCCATGTGCAGCGGCAGGTTGGCGCAACTGACCACGACCCCGTCGGATCCTCGGTCATCAAGGTATTGCGCGGGGTTATCAATACTGCCGTTCCAGACCTCCAGCACGCCCAGCCGGTGAAGCGGCATTAGGTGGCGCTGCAAGGCAAGGTAGGTGACATCGTCGAGCAGCAGACGATGGAGTCGCCGGCTAGATGGAATACCGGCCTTCGCCATGGCCCGGTCGATATCCTGCTTGACGCCTGCATAGCCGGCAATCGATACCGAATAGCGCTGATCTGCGAGATAGCCTGGGGTGCGTGCGGCACGAAGCAGCGGACCGCCAGTGAAGACAAGTAGCGCAGCCTCGCACAGCACGGCGGCAGGCACGGCGAAGCGCACGAGCCGAACCAAGCCCCGCATGGGCAAGCTGGTCTCCGGCGCGGGCAAGGTCAGGCACAAGGCGGAGAATACCGCCAGCATCGGCAGAACGTGAGCGGCTTCATAGGGATTCCGATTAACCTGGCTTGCCCCCCAGACAAGCATGCAGGCCAAGATCGCCAGGGCCAGTATGACCCGCGGTTCAGCCAGTCCGCGCAGCCTTTCCAATCGCAGAAAGCGTGCCAGAATTGCCAAGGAGAGGATGAAAGTCGATACCCACAGCAGAGTCAGCGCGCTGGCAATCGCGTAGAAGACGGGCACGGGAAACAGATCGCCTGGAATCCAATTCGACATCGGTTGATTGTCAGGCGCCGCAAGCCACACGTAATTCAGGGGATTGATGCCACTAACCAGCTGAAGAAGCACATCGCTTAGCTGCCCATGGTTGGCGATGACATATGAAATGTTCTCCCTGGCGAGCGACGCGGCCATCTTTGCATCACCCGGGCACTGGAAACGTCCAACCCAATAGTTCGCCGCAGCCAGCATCAGCGCGGTCAGCGCGCCAGCTCCTGCCAGCCGTGGCGCCAGGGTTTCCCGCCCTTTCCCGGAAACCGCAATGCAGCCAAGCGCTACCGGCGCGTAGGCAACGCCCTTCACGTGATAGCTGACCGCGACACCAGCGAGCAGGACAATTGCCGTAGTCTTGCGCCATGCCAGGATTCTGCTGTCGAGTGCAGGAGCCCTGACAAAGACGAGCAATATCATCAGCAACAGTGTCAGGATCAAGGGTTGTTCCGGGCGGCTCAGCACCATCAGGAATGGGAGTGTGCCAAGACCTAATAGTGAAAAGATCAGCGACCGCAGCTGACTTAGCTTCGTAGCATCGCCTTCCAGCCGGGCTGTCAATCCCCACAAAAGCGCGATCCAGCCGAGCGCGCATGCGAGCCCTTCGATGCGGATGAACAGGGGGTCGGCATAAGCCTGGTTGGCCATGGCCGAGAACCAGCGCACCGGCATCATGAACCAGGGAGGGCGGGCCAGCGTGTTCGGGCCGCACAGATCGTTGACCATCATGTCAACACCGTCGATCCAAGCTCGCTCTTGAAAGCGCCAGCCGATCTCATCGGTGTAGACTGGCAGAAACATTCCGGCCGCGATCGATAGCAACAATCCACTGACGGCGAGCTTACTATACCAGCGTTCAATCATAGAGCGGGTCAAGTGTTCTGGTCCGGGACATGCATAACGACTTGCACCACGCTTCAAAATTTGGCCTTATCGGAACGCGTTGTCAGCATAAAACGGCGGGACCAAGGCGAACTGCGATCGGCAGCCTTGACGCTCTGGCGAACCACAAGCCGCAGGTCGGCTTCCCACCCGATCACAGTCACCCACTCCACCCAATTTTTTAATCCTCCAACCGCACAAAGCTATCAATCACCCGCTTCCGCCCCGCGCTCTCGAAATCGATCTCGAGCTTGTTGCCTTCTTGCGCCGCGACCACGCCGTAGCCGAACTTGTCGTGGAACACCCGCGCGCCGACGCCGATGTCACTCCTTGGCTTGGCGGCGAAGCTGGCGGCGCTGCGGGTGGTCTCGGCGATGCGGCGGGGGGCTGGGTCGAAGTTCTGCGCGGCGGCGCGTTGCCAGCCCGGCCCGCGCGATCCTGCCCGGTCCGGCTTGTCGCGGGCGACGTCGGCGAAGGGATCGGCGCGCTCGGACCACTGGGCCCGCCACAGCGATGCGCCGCCCGCTAGCGTGCTCTCCTGCTCGATATGCGCTGCGGGCAGCTCGGCGATGAAGCGCGAGGGGATCGAGCTGGTCCATTGGCCATAGATCCGGCGGTTGGCGGCATGCAGGATGGTGCAGCGCTTTTTCGCCCGGGTGATCGCCACGTAAGCCAGGCGGCGTTCCTCTTCGAGGCTGGCGAGGCCCCCCTCGTCCAGCGCGCGCTGCGAGGGGAACACGCCTTCCTCCCAGCCGACCAGGAACAGCTGGTCGAATTCCAGCCCCTTGGAGCCGTGGATGGTCATGATCGTGACCTTCTCCTCGTCGCTGGCCGCGTCATTATCCATCACCAGGCTGACGTGTTCGAGGAAGTCGCCCAGCGTCTCGTATTCCTCCATTGCGCGAGCGAGTTCCGACAGGTTTTCCAGCCGCCCCGCACTCTCGGCGCTGCGTTCTGCCTGCAGCGCGGCGGTGTAGCCGCTCTCGTCAAGCAGAGTGCGCACAAGCTCAGCGGGTGATATGGTGCCGGCCAGATCGCGCCAGCGCGCGAAATCGCGCAGCAAGGCCAGCAATGTGGCGCGCGCACGGGCGGGCAGTTCGTCAGTATCCACCAGCTCGAGCGACGCTGCGGCCAAGGGAATGCCGCGCGCGCGGGCGTGGC
Source organism: Novosphingobium sp. (assembly GCA_039928735.1). Classification (GTDB taxonomy): domain Bacteria; phylum Pseudomonadota; class Alphaproteobacteria; order Sphingomonadales; family Sphingomonadaceae; genus Novosphingobium. Next base: position 3,137 of record JBDSSP010000107.1, read on the forward strand.
GATGCATCTTTTCCAGCGTCTTGTCGCCGAGCCCGCGCTTGGGGTTGTTGTAGATGCGTTCGAAAGCAAGGTCGTCGGCGGGCTGGGCGATCAGCCGCAAATAGCCGAGTGCATCGCGTATTTCGGCGCGTTCATAAAACCGGAAGCCGCCGATAATGCGGTAATTGAGCCCGATTGCGATAAAGCGGTCCTCGAACTCGCGGGTCTGGTATTGCGCGCGCACCAGAATGGCGCACTGGTCGAGCGAAGCCCCTTCCCGTTCGAGCCGCTCGATCTCCTCGCCGACCCGGCGCGCTTCTTCGGGCGCGTCCCACACGCCAATCACGCGCAGCTTGTCGCCGCCGTTGCGTGTCGTCCACAAGGTCTTGCCGTGGCGTTCGCTGTTGGCGCTGATAAGCCCGGAGGCGGCGGCGAGGATGTCCGGCGTCGAACGATAATTCTGCTCAAGCTTGATCACTTTCGCGCCCGGAAAGTCCTTCTCGAAGCGCAAGATATTGGCCACTTCCGCCCCGCGCCACGAATAGATCGACTGATCGTCATCGCCGACCACGCAAATGTTCTTGCGCGACTGCGCAAGCAGCCGGAGCCAGAGATACTGGACCTGGTTGGTGTCCTGATATTCGTCGACGAGAATATATTTGAAGCGTTGCTGATACTGGCTGAGTACCTCGGGCTGGCTGCGCAGGATGTTCAGAACATGCAGCAGCAGGTCGCCGAAATCGCAGGCATTAAGCGCCTTGAGCCGGTCCTGATAGAGCCGGTAGAAGTGCTGGCCCTTGCCATTGGCATAGGCCTCGCTTTCGCCGGCATCGATATCTGCCGGGTTCAGCCCCTTGTTTTTCCAGCGATCGATGCAAGCGGCGAGCGCGCGCGCCGGGAAGCGCTTGTCGTCGACGCCTTCGGCCTGGATCAATTGTTTGAGGAGGCGCAGCTGATCGTCGGTGTCAATGATCGTATAGTTCGATTGCAGGCCCACAAGTTCGGCGTGGCGGCGCAGCATTTTCGCGCCAATCGAATGGAATGTGCCAAGCCACGGCATGCCTTCGACTGCATCGCCGATCAGCTGGCCGACACGCTCCTTCATCTCGCGCGCGGCCTTGTTGGTGAAAGTGACGCAGAGAATTTCGCTCGGCCAGGCGAGGCGCGAGCGCACCAGATGCGCCAGCCGCGCGGTCAGTGCTGCTGTCTTGCCGGTGCCCGCACCCGCGAGCATCAGCACGGGACCTTCGGTGGTGAGGACAGCTTCGCGCTGCGGCGCGTTGAGGCCGCCTAGCATCGGATCGTCCGACGGAGCGTTTATTCCGTTGGAAGGGGGCGGGGCAGTCTGGGATGGCAAATTCGGCACCTGCGAACAGTTAGGGAACATTGGTGCTGCGCACAAGACGCAGTTCAGGCGATTGGGGAACTATGCCCGGCGGACTGGGTTGTAGTGCCAACAGAGGAAGTTGGAGAAAGGATATGGACATGAATAAACTTGTTCTCATATTTGCCGCAGGAGTGACTTTTACAGGTTTTGGTGCCGGCTCCGGTATCGCCGCCGCACAGCCAAGTCCAGCGCCTGCGGACAGTGCCATGCCCAGCGGCATGAGCGCAGATCAGCAGTCGCAATTCCGCAGTTGGAAAGAAGACCAGCGCACGGCCTATAGCGGCTGGACTCAACCGGTCCGCGATTATTACTGGACCTTGACGCCCACTCAGCGGACGGGCTGGTGGCGGATGACCGAAGAGCAGCATGGCCAAGTGTTCGCGCTGGATGCAGCTGGGCGTGCAAATGCCTGGAAATCCATCGAAGCGCAGGTAGCTGCCGCGCCCGCCCCCGCCGGTGCGTCGACCCCTTCCGCTACTGACACACCAGCGCAAGCGGCTGCTGCGCCAGTCCAGCAGGTGCAGGCAAACCCTCCGGGCGAGGGAGCGCCGTCTGCCACCCCGCCAAACCCGGAAACTGCCGCAGCTAGCGTCCCGCCAGCCATGCCAGCGGACCCTGGTTACCAGGCCGGCCCATACAAGGGCGCGTTGAGCGCGCCGCCGGCGCAGGCGATGAACAAGGATTACCCCCTGTGCAGCCGAACAGTCACCGACAGCTGTATCAATCCTTCTGAAGCAGGCGCCGCGCGTCATACATCGCGCGCGCGCAGCATCAAGCATCGGCGATCGACTTAATCAATCCTGGCCTAGCCATTGACATAGCACCCTTCCCTTGCGAGCGACACGCTCCAAGGGAGGGCCCGGATGAATCCGATCCGACAATATGCTCGTGTACTTTCCGCGTCGATGGTGGGTACAGCCGTCGAATTCTACGATTTTTATATCTATGGCACCGCCGCCGCGCTGGTGTTTGGACCTCTGTTCTTCCCGGGTGAGGCACCCGCGCGGCAGCTGCTGTTTTCGCTGGCGACGTTCAGCATCGCGTTCTTTGCACGGGCCATCGGCGCAGTCTGCTTCGGCCATTTCGGGGACCGGATCGGGCGCAAATCCATGCTGGTCGCCTCGCTTTTGACCATGGGCGGTTCCACGCTGCTCATTGCCTTCCTGCCCACCTATGAGATGGCCGGCTGGCTCGCGCCCGTGCTGCTCTGTGTGCTGCGATTCGGTCAAGGCTTCGGGCTTGGCGGCGAATGGGGCGGGGCGGTGCTGCTGGTCGTGGAGAATGCGCCCAAGGGTTGGGAAGGCCGTTTCGGCTCGGCACCTCAGCTGGGCTCGCCGATCGGCTTCATCGCCGCGAATGGCTTGTTCCTGTTGCTGGGCCTGTGCCTTGGCGATGCTGATTTCAGGACCTGGGGCTGGCGGATACCCTTCCTCGCAAGCGCGCTATTGGTCGGGATCGGTCTTTGGGTGCGGCTGCGGATCGGTGAAACGCCTCAGTTCCGGGCAGCGCTTGAACGCGAGCCGCCCGCCCGGGTGCCCTTCGCCCGGCTGTTGCGCGATCATAGGGGTGCGCTGCTAGCGGGCAGTGCCGGTGTGATTGCGGTTTTCACGATATTCTATCTCGCCACTGCCTATGCCCTGGCGCAAGGTGCCGGAGCCTTGGGTTATAAGCGTGAGACGTTTCTCGCGGTTCAGCTTGTCACGGTTTGCTTTCAGGCGATCGGCCTCATCGTCGCGGCAATGCTCTCGGACATATTCTCGCCCAAGCGGGTCTTGATGGGCGGCGCGCTGGCAACGATTATGCTGGGGCTGGTGTTTGGCCCCGGGCTCAATGCGCCGTCTCTCTGGGTGGTTGGCGCGACGCTGTCTGCCTCACTGTTCGTCATGGCCTTCGTCCATGCCCCGCTTGGCGCATGGCTGGCTTCGCTGTTCCCGGTCTCCGTGCGCTACAGCGGGGTGAGCCTGGCATTCACCATCGGCGGAATCGTGGGAGGGGCAATTTCGCCGGTGGCTGCGCAAATGCTGGCGAGCGGCGGGCACGCCACCAGCGTCGGCTGGCTGATCTCGGCGGCCGGCACACTGACCTTGCTGGGCGTCATTCTGTCGCGTCCGCAATTGAGAGCGGCGCCAGCCGCAGCAGCGTAATCCGCGCCTTGCCGACCTTGCGTTCGGCTTGGGCCTCAAGGCCTTTGATTTTTGGTTCTTCGTTGAACGCCGTCTCCAGGCTGATCCATGTCGCCGCACCGATCCAGCCCAGCCGCAATAACCGGTCGAGCGCCACTTCACCTGCGCCGCTGCCATAGGGCGGGTCCATCAGGATCAGATCAAGCGGCGCCATGGCAATCCCGAGCGTCATTACTGATGTTGCGCGGACATCGCACGGGCTGCGGGCACCCAGATGTTCGATGTTCGCGCGCAAAGCCTTGATCGCTGCCGCATCCTGTTCGACGAAGATGCAGCTGGCTGCCCCGCGCGACAGGGCTTCGAGCCCGAGCGCGCCGGAACCGGCAAACAGGTCGGCGACGGCCAGACCTTCGAACGAGCCCAACCGGCTGGTCAGCATGGAAAACAGCGTTTCGCGAGTGCGATCGGCAGTGGGCCGGGTATCTTCACCCGTTGGCGCACCAATTTTACGGCCCCGCCATTCGCCGGCGATGATCCTCATCGGCGCGAATCTCCCGGACCCCTTCTGGCGGGCGGACGGCTCGGAGGTCTCGGTTTAGCCGGGCCGTCGTTGGGCCGGGATGGCGTGCGCTTGCGTTCCGGACCTTCAGGCCGATAGCTGCCGCGCCGGGGCGGGGCTGTTGGCTTTTTCGAGGCTGGATCGTGTGCTTCGTTCCGGGCGAAGCCTGGCATTGCTTCGCGGAAGCGCTCGATATCGATGGGCCGCACTTCGTCGGCTGCGCCGCGCGGGATATCGCCGAGGCTGAACGGGCCATAAGCCGTGCGCAGCAGCCGTGAAACTTCAAGCCCGAGATGCTCGAGCACCCGGCGCACTTCGCGGTTTTTGCCCTCCGTCAAAGTCAGCTCGATCCATTGGTTGCGCCCGGTCTTGCGCTCCATGTTGGCGTCGATCTTGCCGTAATGAATGCCTTCGATCGTGATCCCGTCGATCAGCTCTTCGAGCTGGGCCTGGCTGATATTGCCATAGGTGCGGGCGCGATAGGTGCGCGGGATACCGCTGGCGGGCAGCTCCATCGCGCGCTTGAGCTCGCCGTCGTTGGTCATCAGCAACAGGCCTTCGGTATTAAAGTCCAGCCGCCCGACCGGCATCAGCCGCGGGGTGCCGGGCGGTAGCGCGTTTTTCAGTGCAGTGTAGATCGTCGGGCGGCCAGCCGGATCGCGCTCGGCGGTGATCAGACCCGAAGGCTTGTGGAAGCGGAACAACCGTGCGGCCTCCGCTGCGGCAATGGGTTTATCGTCGACTGTCACGCCCCTGAGGTTCTCCAGCACTGTCGCCGGAGTGGTCAGCACTACATCGCCAATCTTTACCCGCCCCTCGGCAATCATCCGCTCCACCTCGCGGCGGCTGGCTACGCCGGCGCGGGCAAGGAGCTTGGCGATGCGTTCTCCGCTACGCGGAGCCGGGCTTTCGTCGTTAGGTTCATCTGATGGGGACATCGCCCGGCCTTAGCCTTGTGGACAAGGGGCGTCAAAGAAGCAGATCCGGGGCTGGCCAACGCGGGATAGTCCGCTAGTCTCCGCGCCACGAGTGGAGATGAGGGATCGCACATGGCCAGCACTGCCCCCGCCGAAAAGCCGGCTCGGCCCAAGGGCTTCCGGCTGCTGATGTTTGCCCTGAAGCGGCACAAGTCAGCGACGATGCTGGGCTTCGGCTTTTCCTCCGGCCTGCCTTATGCGCTGCTGATCGGCACGCTCAATGCCTGGCTGGGCGAGGTTGGCATCAATCTGGCGACTATCGGCGTGCTCTCATGGATCGGCCTCAGCTATTCGTTCAAATTCCTGTGGTCGCCGCTGGTTGATCGCTTTCACTTGCCGCTGCTGGACCGGTTGGGGCGGCGCAAAAGCTGGATATTGTTGTGCCAGGCCGTGATGATCCTAGCTTTTGCCGGGCTGGCGGTGACCAATCCGGCGACGTCGATTGGCCTGTTCGCGATATTCGCCTTCATCGCGGCGTTGGCATCTGCGACCCAGGACGTAGCGGTCGATGCCTGGCGGATCGATGTCGCCGACGCGGAAAGCCCGGTTGAATTGCTCTCGGCGATCTACCAGTTCGGCTACCGCATCGCCTCGATAGTCGGCGGCGCGCTGGCCTTGGTGCTGGCGGCACGGATGAGTTGGGAGATGGTTTATCTGCTGATGGGCGCACTGATCGCGGTGATGGCGCTGGTCACCTTGCGTGCGCCCGACACGGTGAGGCCAGAGCGCGAGACGCTGCACAAGGCGCTGGCTGAACCGGGTGCGCTGGCACCGCGCTACCGGGCGCTGGCCCTGGCGGTTGTCGGCATTGGCTGGGGCTGGGCAATCTTTACTATTGCTCACTTTATGATTGGCATGCTGGCACCGCTTGGCCCCGGCGAAAAGCATCCGCCGGTCAGCGAGTTCATGAAATTCAATGGACCGGCGATTGTCTTTGCCACGGTGGCGGTTCCTCTTATCGTCGCGGCTCTGACCAACTGGCTGGTGAAGCGCGGCGATGCTGTGCTGACCACGGCTGATCCCCATGTTTCGTCGATTCGCACAGCCTATAATCACCTCTATGTGGCGTTGGTCTCGCCACTGGCAGAACTGTCGGCGCGTCTCGGCTGGGGTGTTCTGATCGTCATCGGCATGATCCTGACCTATACGTTGTGCTATAACATCTGGGGCAGCTTCGCCTTTCCGTTCTATCTCGACTATCTGAAATACTCGAAAGATGAGGTGGCTTTCGCCTCCAAGGTGTTCGGCATTTTCATGACTATGGCTGGCATTAGCCTGGGGGCATATCTCTTTGCCCGGCTCGGCCGCATGCCGACCATCCTGATCGGGGCGGTGCTGCCGATCCTCGGCAATTTTGTCTATGCCGATCTGGCAGAGGGCGCGGTCAATATTGATGCATTTGGTTCGGTCATCGGGCTCAAATGGCTATTCGGACAGTTCGGCTTCGATCCCCGGATGATCCGGCTGCTGCTGGCGATCAGTTTCGAGAATATCTCGACCGGCATCGCCGGGGCGGCCTTTGTCGCCTATCTCTCCGGCATTGTCAGCAAGGATTATACGGCGGTGCAATATGCGCTGCTCTCCTCGCTGACATTCCTGATCGGCTCACTGGGCCGCGGCATCGCCGGTGAGGCCTTCGATCTCTACGGCTATGCCACAGTATTCCGCTGGACGGCGGCGGCGGGCTTGGCGGCGGTGGCATTCGTGCTGCTCGAATGGATGCGGGTGGGACGGCAGGTGAAAGCGGTCAGTCCGGCAATTCCCGGTTAAGCCGCAGCGCTTCGCCAGCGAGGTAAAGCGAACCGGCAATCAGCACATGTGGCGCGCCTTCGGCATCATCTGCCAAGCGCTCCAGCGCCTCCACCAGACTGAACGCCGGGTAGCACAGGCGCGGCCCCAGCCCGCCTTGGGCGACCATGGCAATATCGCGCGGGTCGTGATGCTCGTGGCCTGGCAGCGGCACGGTATGCGCCTTGCGGACCAGCGGCGCGAACGGACCTAGCACATCAGCGATCCGGCGATTACGGGTCAGGCCGAAAATGAGGTCGAACGGAGCCTTGTCAGCCATCGCGGAAGCAACTGCCCGCGCGGCATCGGCGTTGTGGGTGCCATCGAGCCAGACTGTGCGCCCGGGCAACATATCGGTCAGCGGGCCTGGGCCGAGCTGTTGCAGCCGGGCCGGCCAGCGTGCGTCACGAATGCCCGCAGCTATCGCCTCGGGCGAAACCTTGAGCTCGTCCTGATGCCGCAACATGGCCACCGCCAAGGCAGCATTGTCTGCCTGATGCGCGCCGGCCAGGGACGGCAAAGGCAACTTTAGCGGACCGTAGCAATCATAATATTCGATGCCGCCGGGGCCGCGTTCCGCACCCCAGGCTTGGCCGCGCATGAACAGTTCCGCGCGGTGGCTGGCTGCAGTGCGGGCAACAGCCTGTGCCACAGCGCGGGGGTAGGCCAGTGTCACCAGTGGAGCGCCCGGCTTGGCGATGCTGGCCTTCTCAAAAGCTATGCGCTCCATCGGTTCTTGCGGCACGCCACCTTCTGGGCGCAGCAGAAAGGCCTCGTGGTCGATTCCGAGCGTGGCAATGCCGCAGGCGGCGGGGCGTTCGAGAACATTGGTTGCATCGAACCTCCCGCCAAGGCCGACTTCGATGACGCAGGCGTCGGCCGGGTGCCGCGCGAAGGCGAGAAAGGCGGCGGCGGCAGTGACTTCGAAGAAGCTGGGACTCAGGTCAGCGCCCGCATCGAGCACCTCCTTCAACAGGGCAGCCAGCAGATCGTCCTCGATCAGCTTTCCGGCAATGCGGATGCGTTCGTTATAGCGCACCAGGTGCGGCTTGGTCGCACTGTGGACGGTGAAACCCTGTGACTCCAGCATGGCGCGGAGATAGGCGCAGGTCGAACCTTTGCCGTTGGTCCCGGCGACGTGGAAAGTGGGCGGCAGATTGCGCTGCGGATTGCCGATGCGGCCGAGCAGTGCGGCAATTGTCTCTAGCCCGAACCGCCCCTGCGGCAGAGTCAGCTCGCCAAGTCGATCAAGCTGGGCCTGGACCTCGAGGTTCTCGGAGATGGCGAAGTCGCGCACGGCTCAGCGTGCGGAGTGGACAGCGTCCGCCAGCGCTCTTGTCAATTCGCGCACCGGCCTGGCGGCGTTGGCTCCGTGTTTCCCGACGAGTTCGACCAAGGCCGAGCCGACGACGACGCCGTCCGCTACCTTGGCGATGGCGCTTGCCTGTTCCGGCGTGCGTACTCCGAAGCCAACCGCGACAGGCAGTGTAGTCGCCGCCTTAAGCCGCGCCACGGCCTCCTCGATCGATCCCAGCGCAGCCTGCTGTTTGCCAGTGATTCCGGCGACCGAAACGTAATAGAGAAAGCCCGAGGAGCCTTCGAGGATCGTTGGCAGCCGCGCTTCGTCGGAAGTCGGTGTAGCGAGGCGGATCAGCGAGACGCCTGCTGCGCGCAGCGCCGGGCCAAGCTCGGGGTCTTCCTCGGGCGGAATATCGACGCAGATCACGCCATCGACGCCGGCTTTCCGGCATTCGGCCGCGAACCATTCCGGCCCGCGCGTGGTCATTGGATTGGCATAGCCCATCAGCACCAGCGGCACATTGGCGTGACGCGCGCGGAAGTCAGTGGCGATGCGGAAGATGTCGGCGGTTTTGGTGCCAGCGCCAAGCGAGCGGATATTCGCTTCCTGAATCGCCGGGCCATCGGCCATCGGATCGGTGAACGGCATACCCAACTCGATCACATCCGCACCGCCTTCAACGAGGGCGTCGAGAATCGCGGGGGTAGGGCCATCGCCAGCGGTGACGAAAGTTACTAGGGCGGGTTGGCCCTTGGCAAATGCGGCGGAAAGTCGAGCCATTTAGTGGCTAGCTAGGATGGCCATAAGGGTGCCGAGGATGGTGCAGACAAGCGCTAACATGCCACCAATAATCACGCTGAGCCGAAGGGTCACCTTATCAAGTGCGGCTTCGAGCATTGCATTGGTCACTAGATCGTTCGTCCCGTCGGTAATCTCGCTCGCAATAGCCTCAGCCTGCTTGCGCGGAAGGCCCGCAGCTTCGAGGCGTTGCATCGAAGCAAGAGGGTTGTAGGCGTTCATAAACCTTGCACTACCACGGAAGCCGTTGGGACGCACCTTATTTTGGTTAGGGCGGATTGGAGGTGGGTCACTTCAGGCACGGGTTGTAGTATCCGCGAGGAGAGCTTCGAGCAAAGCGTCTAAAGCAGCGGATTGTGTTTCGAAATATCGGGGACCGGTTTCAAGACCACGCTCGCTGTAGAATGTTCTCCAGCGACCTCCATCATATGCGAGTGCATAAGTCTCGTTGCCCGGACCGCTCAAGTTGAACACATCTAAGCGAATTCCGTGTCGATCTATTTCCGTGAGAAAATCGTCCCTCGTCATATCTCCGCCCCCAGCGCTTCGGCGACGGTGAAAATATCCTTGTCCCCGCGCCCGCACAGGTTGGCGCAAATGATCTGGTCCTTGCGCATGGTCGGTGCGACTTTCATCACCGCCGCGATAGCATGGGCAGGCTCGAGCGCCGGGATGATCCCCTCGGTGCGGCAAAGCAGCTGGAAGGCCTCCAGCGCCTGCTTGTCGGTCACCGAAGTGTAGTCAACCCGGCCGATCTCCTTGAGCCATGAATGCTCGGGCCCAATGCCGGGATAGTCGAGTCCCGCCGAAATCGAATGCGCCTCGGCGATCTGGCCGTCTTCGTCCTGGAGCAGGTACGTCTTGTTGCCATGCAGGATGCCGGGGCGACCGCCCGCGAGGCTGGCGGCGTGTTGCTTGTCGAGGCCGTGCCCCGCAGCTTCCACGCCCAGCATCTTGACGCCGGGGTCATCAAGGAACGGATGGAACAGCCCGATGGCATTGCTGCCGCCGCCGATCGCCGCGACGAGCAGGTCGGGCAAGCGGCCGGTGCGCGAGAGCATTTGCTCGCGCGCTTCCTTGCCGATCACGCTCTGGAAATCGCGCACCAGCTCGGGATAGGGATGTGGGCCTGCCGCGGTGCCGATGATGTAGAAAGTGTCATGCACGTTCGCGACCCAGTCGCGCAGCGCCTCGTTCATCGCGTCCTTCAGCGTGTTCGCGCCGCTGGTCACCGGGATCACTTCGGCGCCGAGCAGCTTCATGCGGAACACATTGGGCGCCTGCCGCTCGACATCCTTGGCGCCCATGTAGATCACGCAAGGCAGGCCGAACCGCGCCGCGACCGTGGCAGTGGCGACGCCGTGCTGGCCCGCGCCGGTCTCGGCGATGATCCGGGTCTTGCCCATGCGGATCGCGAGCAGGATCTGCCCGACGCAATTGTTGATCTTGTGCGCGCCGGTGTGGTTGAGCTCGTCGCGCTTGAACCAGACCTGCGCGCCACCCAGTTCCTCGGTCAGTCGCGGTGCGAAATAGAGTGGGCTGGGGCGTCCGACATAGTGCTCCAGCAGGTCGTCGAATTCCGCCTGGAACGCCGGATCGAGCTTGGCGCGGCGATATTCCGCCTCCAGTTCGAGCACGAGTGGCATCAGGGTTTCGGCGACATAGCGCCCGCCGAACTGGCCAAAATGGCCACGCGCGTCGGGCTGCTGGCGCAGGCTGTTCGATTGTGCGTCGGGCTGGTTGGGGAAGGAGTCGGCGGCGGGTGGCTGGGCGTTCATGATGTTCGCGCGATTGGCAGAGGTGGCCCGCGAAGTCCAGCATTTCGGCATTTGCGACCAATCGCATAGTGCAACCGGTCATCGCGCAGATCACTCGACGTAACCCATTGTAATCAGGTAGTATCGCCTCGGCGACTATCCTGAACATTTGGTTCATTCGCGAGCAACATCGCGAATCCTAGCTCCCTGATCGCCCCAGTTCCGGGCAAGAAATTCAAGGAGTCCGAGTATGCGCAAGTATCTTATGTTTCTGGCAGCGTCGCTGACTGCCGCTACCCCGGCGCTAGCCAATGAGGCCCGCGTCGAGGCGCGCGGCGGTGTTTACTGGACGCCAGGCGCCACCGAGGCGACCGCCGGCGTCGCTGGCGGTTACGATTTTGACCTTGGCCCGGGCGCATTTGCCGGGGCAGAAGTTTCTGGCGACAAGATCCTGGCTTCGGGGACCAAGGTCGCACTTGGCCTGACCGGGCGGCTGGGTGCCAGGTTACCGAGCGGCGACAAGCTGTTCGCTGCCGCTGGCTACACATCCAAGCCGTGCGATCTGTGCGAACATTCGACCCACCTGGGCGCCGGATGGGAACACAGCTTTGCGTCCAGGCTCTATGGCAAGGTGGAATATCGCCACTTTTTTACCGCCCACGGTGCGCCCGATTCGAATGCGGTTTCGGCTGGATTGGGGGTGAAGTTCTGAAGCGAGGCCTTATTTGTAGCGAAAGGGGGCGGGCTGGTAACGGCCCGCCCTTAGCTATGCGCTTCGTGCCGCTTTGCAGAAGGCGGCGATCTTGTCCACGTCCTTGACCCCGGGCGCGCTTTCGACGCCTGAGGACGTATCGACCAGCGGCGCGCCGGTGAGGCGGATGGCTTCGCCGACATTTTCGGCCGTCAGCCCCCCTGCAAGGCCCCAGGCGATGGGGCCATTCCAATTGGCAACGAGGCTCCAGTCAAAGCTCAGCCCCATCCCCCCGGGGAGCGCTGAGCCCCTGGGAGTCTTGGCGTCGAACAGGATCAGGTCGGCGGCCCCGGCATAGGCGCGGGCTCGGGCGACGTCGGCCTTGCTAGCCACCGTCAGCGCCTTCCACACCGGCAAGCCGAATTGCGCCTTCAGCTGCGCGGCGCGCTGGGGGTTCTCTGCGCCGTGGAGTTGAATCACATCGAGGCTGGCAGCGGTGACTGCCTCGGCAATAGAAATGTCACTGGCATCGACGAACACTCCGACGCGGGTGATGCGGCCCTCGGTGCGGGCCGCCAGCGCCGCAGCATCGCCCAGCGAAATGTTTCTCGGCGATGGCGGGAAGAAATTCAGGCCGACATAATCGGCTCGCGACGCAATGGCTGCGTCTAACGACTTGGGCGTTGTGAGGCCGCATAACTTGATGGCGGGGCCGGTCACGGCGCCAGTTCAAACGTCACCGTCACATTGGCTTGCAGCGCCAGTTCGCCGGCAGCCACTGGTGTCGGGGCAGCTTCCGCCTTCTGCATCCGCACTCCGTACATTACGGGAGGGGGCGGGGCGTAGCCTCCGGTTTCACTGATCGAGAGGATGCGCAGTACGCGCAGCCCGGCGGCTTGGGCATAGAGCGCCGCGCGCGTGCGGGCGTTCTTTACCGCCTCGATCCGCGCCTCGTCGAGCGCAGGGTCGGGCTGGTCGAGCTGGAAGGCAGGGCCACTTACCTGGTTTGCGCCGGCGGTAACCAGGGTGTCGATTGTCCGGCCGAAATCCGCCAGATTGCGCTGACGCACGGTAACCTGGTTGTTCACCTGGTACCCGATAATTACCGGTTCCTGCTGCTTCAGCGGCGTGACAGGTTGGCGCGACATATCGGCATAGACCGGGTTGAGGCTGAGATTACTGGTCTGGATATCGCGCTCGGCAATCCCGACGCGCTTCAGCGCGGCGATCACCCGGTTCATGTCGGCGGCATTAGCGCTGAGCGCCTCCCCCGCGGTCTTGCCGGTGCTGGCGACGCCTGCGACAAAAATGGCGAGATCGGGACTGCGGGTTGAATGGCCTTCCGCTGCTACCGTGAGCACCGAACTACCCGGAGCAACCGCCGGTCCGGCAGCGTCGTGGGCGTCGGCAACCGCGGGCAGGGCGAGGGCAGCCGCAGCGAGGGCGAGCATGATCTGCTTCATCGTTGGAACTCCTAATGATCTTGGCGCACCGCTTGGCCGGGCCAGCATGTCGCCATGCTGAACCTTGGACTGGGCCTACAAAGTTGCCTCGATTGTCCGCGCTGCTGCAGCGGGATCCTCCGCGCGGCTGATCGGGCGGCCAATAACCAGCACCGAGGCACCGGCATCGCGCGCTTCACGCGGGGTAACCGCTCGTTTTTGGTCGGCCAAAGAATTGTGGCTATTGCCGTTCGCAGGGCGCAGGCCGGGGACCACGAAGAAGCCATCCTTCCACTGGGCACGAATTGCGCCAACTTCGTGGCCCGAACAGACGATCCCATCGAGCCCGGCCTGGTGAGCCAGTTCGGCAAGGCGCAGCGCCTGATCGTGCGGGCCACCGCCGATCCCGGTGCGCGCCAGATCGCTCTCATCAAGGCTGGTCAGCACAGTAACCGCCACGACCTTGCAATGCTCGCCAGCCGCTGCCTTGGCATCCTCCATCATCGCGCGCCCGCCAGCGGCGTGGACTGTGACGATGGCCGGTTCCAGCACATGAATCGCCTGCATCGCGGCGGCGACCGTGTTGGGGATGTCGTGCAGTTTAAGATCGAGGAAGATCGGCAGGCCAAGCTTGTGAATCTCGTGAACCCCGTGATGACCATGCGCGCAGAAGAATTCGAGCCCCAGCTTGAGTCCGCCGACATGGCCCTTGACTTTGCGGGCAAGCGCTTCGGCGGCATCAAGGCGGGGCAAGTCGAGCGCGAGATAAATGGGATTGGTCATGTCAGGAGAGAGAACTTTCCGGTGAGCGGGCGGGGGGGGCGGCAGCTTCGAGCTGGCTCGAGGTTGCGAGAGGTGGCATTGAAGTCGGGGGAGGCGCGGCATTGGCACGTACGGAGTTTTCCAGCGCGCCGATCCGCCGGTTGAGCCGCCATTTCCCGGCTTTGCCGAGCAGCCACATCGGTAGCAGGCCGAGCAGGAAGAACACCAGCGCGATCACCCCGACAGGCCATTCGAAATGGAGATAACCGCCACCAATCGGCCAGAAGTTCACTGGCGCCGTATTCCAGTTTATCGAAATGAAAGCAACCAGCACTGCGGTCAGCAGCACCCAGAAGACCGTGCGCACTACCTGCATGATCGGTAACCTTTTCCCACGTCAATCGTTGAGCGATGCTAGGCGGGTTTGGCTGCGATGGGAAGGGCGCAGCTAGCCTGCAAAGACGCGCGCAAAAATCTGGTCCACGGCCTTGAAATGATAATCGAGGTTGAATTTGTCCTCGAGCTCGGCCGGGGACAGGGCGGCGCTGACCTCGGGATCGGCCTTGAGCAGTTCCAGCAACGACAGTGCGCCATCGCTTTCCCAGACCTTCATCGCATTGCGTTGCACCAGCCGATAGGAATCGTCGCGGCTCAGGCCGGCCTGGGTCAATGCCAGGAGCACTCGCTGCGAATGGACGAGGCCGCCCATGCGGTCGAGGTTTTTCTGCATGCGTTCGGGATAGACCAGCAACTTGTCGATGACGCCAGTGAGGCGGGCAAGCGCGAAGTCCAGCGTGATCGTCGCATCGGGGCCGATGTAGCGTTCGACCGAGGAGTGCGAAATGTCACGCTCATGCCACAGCGCAACATTTTCCAGCGCCGGGGTCACTGCCGAGCGGACGACGCGGGCGAGTCCGGTCAGGTTTTCGGTCAGCACCGGATTGCGCTTGTGCGGCATGGCCGAGGAGCCCTTCTGGCCGGGGGAGAAATACTCCTCCGCCTCGAGAACCTCGGTGCGTTGCAAGTGGCGCACTTCGGTCGCCACGCGCTCGATCGAGCTGGCAATGACACCGAGCGTGGCGAAATACATCGCATGGCGATCACGCGGGATAACCTGGGTCGAAACCGGCTCTATGGCGAGGCCAAGCTTCTCCGCAACGTATGCTTCGACTTCAGGATCGATATTGGCGAAAGTGCCGACCGCACCGGAGATGGCGCAGGTCGCGATCTCCGCGCGGGCCACGATCAGCCGCGCCCTGGCCCGGCTGAATTCGGCATAGGCTTCGGCCAGTTTGATTCCGAAGGTGGTCGGTTCGGCATGGATGCCGTGGCTGCGCCCGATCGTCGGGGTGTACTTGTGCTCCTCCGCCCGGCGCTTGAGCGCGGCGAGCAACGCGTCGAGATCGGCGAGCAGGATGTCCGAGGCCCGGGCCAGCTGTACTGACAGCGTCGTGTCGAGCACATCGGAGCTGGTCATCCCCTGATGCATGAACCGCGCCTCTGGCCCGACTTGCTGGGCGATCCAGTCAAGGAAAGCGATGACATCGTGCTTGGTCACAGCCTCGATGGCGTCGATTGCCGCGACATCGATCTTGGGATCAGTCTTCCACCAGTCCCACAGCGCCTTGCCGGCACTCTTCGGCACAACGCCCAGTTCGCCCAGCTTGTCGGTGGCATGGGCCTCGATCTCGAACCAGATGCGATAGCGCGCTTCCGGCTCCCAGATCGCAGTCATCGCGGGGCGAGCATAACGGGGGACCATGGGTAACTCCGGAAAATATGGGATGCCTGCGCCGCTAGGGTGCGGGGCGGCGGAAGGCAAGTGGCGGGAATGCGCTTCGCCAGCGTCCCGAAACTAAATTCGATTCGCATCGCGGTTAAACTTAAGGCAATATTAACTGGGGTGGTTCTCCTGATTCGGAGACGTGAAATGCGCCAATATTTGATACCACTTGTCACGTTCAGCTTGATGGCCTCGTTACCGGCCCATGCAGCCATAGCCGTTTACACTGCGACATTGAACGGCGCGTCGGAAGTACCGGTCAATGCATCGGCCGGGATAGGCACCGCCGTCGTCACAATTGATGACGTGCTCAACACCATGGCGGTCAACGTTGTCTTCAGCGGCCTGACTGGCACTGTGACGGCGTCGCATATTCATTGCTGCACGGCACTGCCCTTCTCCGGGACAGCTGGCGTGGCGACGGTGACGCCGACCTTCACAGGGTTTCCTTCGGGCGTGACGAGCGGCACCTATGCCCAGGTCTTCGATTTGCTCGCGCCAACCGGGACCTGGAACACCGCCTTTATCACAGCCAGTGGCGGCACGCCGGCCGGTGCCGAAGCCGCACTGATCGCGGGGTTGAATAGCGGTCGGTCCTATCTCAATATCCATACGCCGTTTGCCCCCGGCGGTGAGATTCGCGGCTTCCTCGTGCCGGTGCCCGAACCGGCGAGCTGGGCGATGATGCTTGCCGGTTTCGGCATTATCGGCGGCGCGATGCGACTTAGCCGCCGCCGCGGATATAAAGTCCAATTAGGCTGATCGTGGTTCGGGGCAGGTTCAACACCGCCAGCTGAATAGCTGGCGGTGTTGCCATTTCTCACTATGCTGGCCGTTTATCGAGGAGCGGCCATGCTGACAGTGCACCATCTTGGCGAGTCGCAATCGGAACGCATAGTCTGGCTGTGCGAGGAGCTTGGGCTCGACTATGCCTTCA
>JBDSSP010000108.1:0-10741 GCA_039928735.1 Novosphingobium sp.
TGCCGCAGCTGCGCAATTTCCTGGAGGCCGAAGGGCGCGATCCGGGCAAATTCGGCCTGCATTGCAACATGCTGTTCGCCAAGGACCCCGCCGCCGTAGTGGAGCGGGCCTATCAATGGCGAGATGCCGGCGGGACCCATGCTTCGGTCACGACGATGGGGCAGGGTTTTACCACCGCAGACCAGCACATCGTCTATGCGCGGCAAATCGCCGACGCGCTGCGCAAAGCCGGGCTACTCGCGGCTTGAGGTGATTGGCGCTACTTTATGTCAGCAGGCTGCGGCGTACCGGGCAAGGCATAGGCGACCAGCGAATCGCCGATTGTGGTCTTGAGCGACTGATGCCCTCAAGCCGCGATCAGCACATACTGCCGCCTGGTCTTGCCTCATACGTAAGTCATCTGCGCTGCCTGTCCGCCAGCCGGAAGCCGCGCGCGCCATAGCTCTTTGCCGGTCTTGACGTCGAAGGCTCGCAAGAAATTGTCAGTCGCCGCGCCAATGAACAACAGGCCTCCGACGGCCACCGAGCACGAAGATCATGCCGTCCTTGACTTCGCGGTTCGCCGCCAGCCGGCGTTCGTCAGTGATCAGGTTCATCCGGCCACGTTGGTCATGCGCGCCGAAATCGCCCCAGGTCGAGCCCGTGGGTCGCTGGGTCCAGCGGTTCTGGGTTGAGACATCGGTCATCAGTGGAAACACCTCCCGCCATCGACGGCGAGCGCCGATCCGGTCACGAACGAAGCCTCGCTGGAGAGCAGGAACAGCACCGCATTGGCGATCTCGATCGGGTCGGCGGCGCGCTTCATGGCATATTGCTGCAGGAACGGCGCTTTCGACAGATCATTGCGATACTGGTCGAGGAACACCTTGGTCATGGCCGTGTCGGTCGCACCTGGAGCAACGGCGTTAACCCGGATGCCTCGCGTCGCGAATTCCGCAGCCATGGCCTTGGAAAAGGCGATCAGGCCACCCTTGGTAGCGCAATAGGCGGTGTTGTTGGGGGCATTGGGCAGGATACCTTGGCCCGAGGCAATGTTCACCACCGAGGCCTCCGGGTTCTTCGCCATATGCGGTAGCGCCGCGCGGCAGACCAGCATCGGCGCCACCAGGTTCACCGAGGTGAAGATGCCGAGGATTTCCTGCGTCATCTCCTCTAGCGGACCGGCCTTGGCACAGGCGGCACAATTGACGATGCCGTCTAGCCCGCCGAGCTTTGCGGCGACATCATTCACCATGGCGTCGATCCGGTCGAGCTGGCCGAGATCGAACCCGACTGCGACGGCGCCGATCTGCTTCGCCACCGCCTCGACACCTTCGACATTATAGTCGAGCGCCGCAACCTTTGCGCCTTCGCGCACCAGTAGCCCGGCGATTGATTCGCCGATGCCCGCCGCCGCACCGGTCACCAGCACATGGCGACCTGCCATTCTTATTCTGCCCGCTTCAGCCATGATCGCATGCCCTCCTGTCCGGTTCAGCCCTTGGCGCCCTTGTTGGCCCTGGTCATTTCATCGAGCACGACCATCACCGGATAGCCAGAGACCTTTTACCGCAGTTGATCGAGTCGCCGGGTTCAACAGGCATGCTGCGACTTTCAGTGTCCTTATCGTTGCAGCATCCGCACCAGCACGCGGGCTTCGGCACGGAGGAGCACATCGGGCATTAGGCTGTCTTCGGGCCAGGTGTGAAGTGCCGCCGCAATGCGGTCTATGGCGGCGACAAAAACCACGGCCTCGGCATTGGCATCCCTGCGGCTGATCGAATTCGTGGGTGCCGCCGCCTCAACAATGCGATTGGTCAGCCCCTCGAGGATCGGCAGTCCGACTCGCAGGACCAGCTGGTAAAAGCGGCGATTGCCGCGATCTGCTTCCATGTTGCGATAGAGCAGCAGGGGTCCGTGATGCGCCCAGATTTCGCAATACCCTCGAACGAATTCCAGCGCCTCTTCATCCATCGTCGACGGATTTCGCAAATAGTCCGGTCCGGCGAACAGGTTCGAGGTATCCTCGGTGATCATATCGCACAGCGCCCAGAGGATATCCTCGACGTCGTTGAAATAGACATAAAACGTCGCGGGCGAAGTATTGGCTTCCCGGCTGATCGCCACTGCCGAAATGCTGAGCGGCGAAGCGACTGCAAGCAGCTTGCGGGTCGCGTCCATCAACTGACGCCGCGTTTCGGTGCCCTTCCTGCCATAGGGAGCGGCCTTTTTGCCCGAACGCTTGTCCGCTGGCTTGCGGGCCGTCCGGGCTTCAACTTCGAACAGCTGGTTCTTGTTCAACGGCATGCTGATCTTTCGCCCCTGATCCCGCACGGTTGCAGGCCTTGATGGTCCAGCGACTCGAGGCGGCCCTTGCCGATGCAAGTCACGACAACGCACTTTGACGCTGGCATCCTGCAACAAAGTTGATAGAAGGTCAATTATTTCAGTGGCCTATTCCTGAGATACGCAGACAACACCCAGAGCCAGAAACGGCGAGGCCTTGGGCAGGAGACCGCTGTGTCATCAAACCACGATTTGCGGAGCGGCCACGCTCACCTGCCCTTCCTTTGTTGCAATGCACAATTTTTCGCGCCATCATCGCCAGCTCTACAGGGCGCAATCCGCCCCGGCCAGGCTGAATGAAAGGGCGATCACCCCATGAAGACCAGCGCCGAACTGCGCGATCGCCTAGGAACCCTGCACTTGCGAACGGCTGAATCGCCGCTGTTCAATCCCGTGTTCCAGCTCAGCCTGGAACTGTCGCGTGCGCTTGAATCGGGCTCGCTGTCGCTGGCCGGTGCAAGCGGCATGGTCGCAGAGCTTGAATGCGAGAGCTTGCTGAGTCGCGCTAACCGGTTGGTTGGCTTGCTCGCACCAGTGCCCGTGGCGGAAAACGTTGCGGCCCTGCGCAGTCTCGCAGGTTCGCAAGCGGATTTCACGACATTCGCCCAGCGCTGGTCGCGTCCGCTGTTCCACATCGTGTTCACTGCCCACCCGACATTCCTGCTCAGCCCGGCGCAAAGCGATGCGGTTGCGGAGGCCGCCAGCAGCGGCGCTGTAACAGAGGCGACCGTGTGCATTGTTGATCCCGAACGCCCCGCGATCACGCTCGATCATGAACATACCGAGGCCATGGCCGCGCTGGGTCGAGCACAGGACGCGCGCGACACGCTCAATACTCTGTTGTTTGAGCAAGCGGCAAAGGCCTGGCCGGATCGCTGGCGCGACCTTAGGCCTATGCCGTATCGCTTTGCTTCCTGGGTCGGCTATGACATGGACGGCCGGACCGACATCGGCTGGTCGACCTCTGTCCACTACCGGCTCAGAGAAAAGGCGCTGCGGCTGACCCGCTATGCGGCGCAGCTTGCGGAGATTGACGAGGCCCATCCCTCGCTTGGCCTGTTGCAAGCGGCAGCCATGCAGACAAGTGAAATGGAAGCGCTGTTCGCCGGAGACCTTAGCGATCCTGCCACTCTCTCCGATGCTGCGAACCGGCTGACGGCCGAAAGCCCGGCCCGGCTGATCTCGCTCGCTCCGGTGATCGCGGCGCTGGAAGAAACTGCCAAGACCGCACAGCAGGCCACCGCGATCCGCCTTCTGGTGCTCGCCTCTGCCATGCGGGCGGAGGGCCTTGGCATGGGCGGCATCCATTTCCGGGTCAACGCCTCCCAGCTACACAATGCCATCCGTCGCCGCATCGATCCGGACAACCAGCTCGATCTGGCCAGCAAGACCGCGCTGGCGCGAATTCGCGAGCTGCTCGAAGGGTCCGTACCACTGCGCACCAATTTCGCGGCGCTGTCGATCGAGAATACCACTGCCGTCCGCCAGTTCCTCGCCATGGCGCAGATTCTGCACCACATCGACGCTGACACCCCGATCCGTATGCTGATCGCCGAATGCGAGGATCCGCAGACGGTGCTGGCGGCGCTCTATTTCGCCAAGCTGTTTGGCATTGATGACAAGGTCGATGTCTCGCCGCTGTTCGAGACCGAAAGCGCGATGGAGCACGGCGAGCGGTTTCTCGATGCGCTGCTCGCCGAACCAACCTATCAGGCCTATGCGCGGCGGCGGGGTCGGGTTTCGATCCAGACCGGCTTTTCCGATGCCGGACGTTTTATCGGCCAGATCCCCGCCGCGCTCGCCATTGAGCGATTGCAAGGCCGCCTCGCCCATACGATGCAGAAGCACGGGCTGGGCGAAGTCGCAGCGCTGATCTTCAATACTCACGGCGAATCGATGGGTCGCGGCGGCCACCCGGCGGGAATCGCCGACCGGCTGACCTGGCCGATGAGCGTGTGGTCGCGCCGGCAGTTCGCCGAGCGGGGCATTCGCACCGAGCTGGAGGCCAGCTTCCAGGGCGGAGATGGCTATCTGTTTTTCCGGACTCCCGACCTGGCGCTGGCGACGTTGACGCGCATCGCCGAAGCCGAGTGCAGGCCGCTGTTGGACGATCACGACCCGTTCTACAGCCGCACCGACCTCAGCCTTGATTTCTATCGCGGCATCAGGCGAGTGCAGCGCGATTTCATGGGCTCGCGCACCTACGCCCGCTCGCTCACTTCGTTCGGACTCGGCCTGTTGATCGAGACGGGCAGCCGCAAATCGCGCCGCCAGTCGGACCTCGCCGCCGACCGCTCAATGAGCCTCAGGCAGATCCGTGCGATCCCGCACAATGCCGTGCTCCAGCAACTCGGCTATCCGGTGAACGTGATTGCCGGGGTCGGCGCGGCAGCCATCGAGGATGTCGAGGGGATTGCCGAACTGATCACTGCCTCGGCGCGGGGCCGGCAGATCATCCGCATGCTGCGCGCCGCTGATCGGCTCGCCTCGATCAAGTCTGCCGCCGCCTATGGCGAGCTGTTCAATTCGGCCTTCTGGGCCAGCCGTCCCTATCGCGGAACCGAGCGACATCTCGATGCCGCCTGCCTCGCACTCGCCGACAAGCTGACCACCGACGACCGCAACAGCGCTTTTCGCACCATGACCTCTCGGCTGAGGGTCGATGCGGTGAAACTCCACAAGCTGCTCGAATTGATTCCCGATGAGGGCAGCACTGCCGGCCACGACCATGCGGGCCGCGAAGAATTGCGCCGTTCGCTGGGCGCGCTGCAATCACTGCGGCTGGCGTTGATGCAGTTCATTTTCCTGCGCGCCGTGCGCATCCCCGCATTCTCGCGCTCGAACGACATCAGCCGCGAGGACGTGCTGCAGATGGTGTTCAGCCTGCGGATCGATGAGGCGCTCGCCCAGCTCAGGAGGGCCTATCCAGTGGCCTCGCCGTCACTGGCGGACTATGCTGTTGATGAGCCTGCCGACTACCCCGATGTCGAAGGCCAGGGCTATAGCGCGATCCGCCAGACTCTGGTCGATCCGATCGACGACGCTTACCGGCTGTGCCTGCGGATCGGCGTGGCGATTGCCAACTATTTCGGGGCGCATGGCTAGTGACCCGAATCTGAAGTTCGTCACATATTTCCGATAGCCCGCAGCGAAATTCAGATTCAAGGGGGTCACTAGCAACTATATGATTCTAGTGTGGTTTAAGGATTTGAAATTCGCTCCACGTCTAACCGATTAATGTGGCGAATTTCAAATCCACCACACTAGAACTACGCGCAGACTTCCATCGCATCGCGCGCCAGCTTGGCAAGCGCCGGAAATTGCTCCGCGCGCTGTTTGGCGTTGGCGGATGCGGCAGTGCCGCGCAGCACCCTTCCCTTGATGCCGTGAAAGATCGCGGCGAGGCGGAAGAAGTTGAACGCGACGCAGAAGTCATAGCTTTCGAAGCTGGAACGCCCGGTTCGCGCGGCATAGCTCGCGGCATATTCGGTCTCGGTCGGGATGCCGAGCGCCGCGATATCCGCCCCGCCCAGCCCGGCGACGATTTCGGGCGGCATCCGGTACATCATCGCGTGATAGGCGAAGTCTGCCAGCGGGTGACCGAGCGTCGAAAGTTCCCAATCGAGCACCGCCAGCACGCGTGGCTCCGTGGGATGGAAGATCATGTTGTCGCAGCGGAAATCCCCGTGGACCAGGGCAGTCTCATCGCCGTCGGGGATGTTGGCGAGCAGCCATTCGATCAAATGGTCCATGTTGGCATCGCGCCCAGCCAGCTCGTCCTCCAGATACTGGCGCGACCAGCGGCTGATCTGACGGGCAAAATAGTTGCCGGGCTTGCCATAAGCACCCAGCCCGATTGCACCGTAGTCGATCATGTGCAGGCGCGCGATTGTCTCGTTCATCGCGTCAAAGCAGGCGGCGCGCTCGGCATTGGTCATGCCGGGAAAGCTCGCGTCCCAAAAGATGCGCCCCTCGACCATGTCCATGACATAAAACCAGCTGCCGATGACCGCTTCGTCAGTGCACAGGCCGTGGACATGCGCGACCGGGAAACCGGCCGACCCGAGTGCGGTGAGTACGCGCGCCTCGCGGTCAACCGCATGGGCCCCGGCGAGCACCACGCCAGGCGGCTTGCGGCGAAGCACATAGGACTTGCGCGGGGTAATCAGCTTGTAGGTCGGGTTAGACTGACCGCCTTTGAACTGTTCCACGGTCAGCGGGCCTGAAAAGCCCGCAACATTTGCCTCAAGCCAGCGAGTCAGCGCTGCCTGATCGAAGGCGAAACCCTCGCGGACCGCTGTCGTGCCGCTGTTTGCATCATCGGCGACTCCGCTCATTGCGCCGCCTTCCAGTCGCGCTTGATCTTCTTGGCGAGGCTCCATTTGTGGACTTCGGTCGGCCCGTCATAGATCCGAAAGGCGCGGATCTCGCGGAATATCCGCTCAACGATGGTCTTGTCGGTGACCCCGGTGCCGCCCATCACCTGGACGCAGCGATCGGCCACCCGCATCAAGGCTTCAGACACAGCGACCTTGGCCATCGAGCTTTCGGCCGTGCCCAGCGAGCCCGAGTCCAGCACACCGGCGCACCAGTCGATGATCAACTCGGATTGCTTCAGGTCGATCATGTTCTCGGCGAGCATGAAGCCCACACCTTCGTGATCGATCAGCGGCTTGCCGAATGCCTCGCGACGACAGGCATAGTCGCTGGCAATTTCATGGCAGCGAATGCACGCGCCCAACCAGCGCATGCAATGCGACAGCCTCGCCGGTGAAAGGCGGATCTGGGCCAGCTTGAAGCCCTCGCCGGGCTCGCCCAGCATCTGGCTGGCGGGCACACGCAAGTTATCGATAGTGACTTCGGAATGTCCGCCGGGCATCGAATTGTCGATGGTGTTGGGCACGTGCTCGATGCGGACTGCCGGATCGGGCAAGTCGATCAAGAACATGCAGGCGCCTTCATCCGCCTTGGCCATGACAATGCCCACCTTGGCCCCGAGCGCGCCTGTAATGAAGGCCTTGCGCCCATTGATCACCCAGTGGTTGCCGTCGGGGCGGCAGGTGGTCTTCATCATCGAGGGATCCGACCCGGCACCGTTGTCACTGGCCGGCTCGGTCATGAAGAATGCCGAGCGGGCGCGGCCTTCGAGCATCGGCTTCAGGAACCGCTCGTTGAGTTCCGGACCGCCGACCTTGCCCAGCAGGTACATGTTGCCCTCGTCGGGCGCATTGGTGTTGAGCGCCAGCGCCCCGAACGGGGATAGCCCCGATTTCTGCAAGACAAGCGCGGTTTCGCGCTGGGTCATGTGGCCGCCCGGCAGCACATGCGGGGTCATCAGCCCGGCAGCGCGCGCCAGTTCGCGCATCTCGTCAACCAGCTCGTCGGTCGGCGCACCGTGACCGTCGCGGCGCGGGTCCTGCTCATAAGGTACGATGACGTCGCGCACGAAAGTCTCGACCCTGGCGGCGATTTTCGCGGTAAGTTCAGCGCCTGCGCCGCTCATGTGGCATCTCCCAAAGGAATGCCGCTGGCTATAGGCATTTTGAGGGGCAGCGCAAAAGCGGAATCAGGTGCCCACCAGCGAATCCCCGATACCTGCCGTCTTGCCACGGGTAATGTAGACCTTGTCGCCCAGATGCGTTGTTTCGAACACCTTCTTGGCGAAGGCCTCGGGCATACCGATGCAGCCGTGGCTGGCGTAGCCCCAGGCCACTTCGGTGGCATGGAGGGTGATGCCGTCGTTGGTCAGACGCTGCATATACGGCATCGGCGCGTCATAGAGGTTGGAGACATGGTGGACCTCTTTCCCCATGATCGGGAAGACACCCGTCGGCGTCGGCTTTTCCTGGGTGCCGAGCAACACTGCGGAGGCGCCTATTTCATAACCGTTCCGGAAGATTGAAATCACCCGGGCTTCGAGATCGACGGTGACGACGATCGGGCCATCGGGGACATTGGCTTCGTCCCAGTGCCATTCGCCATATTTGATCGGGCCGGAAATCGGCAGGATGCGCTTGATAATAAAGCGCTCATCCTTGGCGGCTGGCGTACTTGCTGAGGGCGCTGGTGCGACCGCTGCATTCGAAAATGCCGACGGCGCGGCGTGGTCGGCGGCGGCGACCGCGCGCGGGTTCAGTGGCCGCTCGGGCGGCTTTGCCAGCCACAGGGCAGTACCTGCACCCAGCAAGCCGAGCGTGACCAGTCCGAGCGCGATCGCTCCTGTGTTCCTGACGTTCATGCGAACCCGTTAGCGGCAATTGGTGAGCATTCCATAAACCACAATTGCGTGAGGCGGAATGGTCGTTTTGTCCCTGAGGGTTAACTGGCCAAAGCCGCCGCTGCCTGCGCCGCTGCCGTGATTGCCGCCACGTCCGGCACGCCCTTGGGCACCATCCAGCTGCCGCCGACGCATAGCACGGCATCGAGCGCTAGCCACTGGGGCGCACTGGCGAGTGTAATCCCGCCGGTCGGGCAGAACTTCGCCATGCCGAACGGTGCCGCAATGGCCTTGAGCGCCGCGATACCGCCCGATGCTTCGGCGGGAAAGAATTTGAAGCGGGTCAGCCCCAGGTCCAGTCCCAACATGATGTCGCCCGCGTTGGCAGTGCCGGGCAGGAACGGTATGCCGCTGGCCACTGCCGCAGTGCCCAGTGCTGGCGTCAGCCCGGGCGAAACGATAAATTCCGACCCTGCCGCCAATGCCGCATCGAGATCGGCCGGGTTCAGCACCGTGCCCGCCCCGACAATCGCGCCGGGTACCTGCTTCATCGCCCGGATCACATCGAGCGCGACGGCAGTGCGCAAAGTCACCTCCAGTACCGGCAGGCCGCCCGCGACCAAAGCTTCCGCAATCGGCACGGCATGCGCGACATCCTCGATCACCAGTACCGGGATCACCGGCGCGCGGCGCATCAGCTGTTCGATCGGCGTCATGTGAACTCCCTGGCAAAAGCAGCGGCGGCACCAAACAGGCCGGGCTGGGGATGCGTGATCAGTTTGACCGGAATCGTTTCCATGCGGGGACGATAACGCCCCTTGGCGCTGAAACGCGCATGGAACTGACTGCCCGGCAGGTGGGGCAACAAGCGGTTGGTCAGCCCGCCGGTCAGCACCACGCCCATGGCACCATGTGCCAGCGACAGGTCGCCGCAGGCCGCACCAAATGCGGCGAGGAACAACGCCAAAGCGCGCGGCTCGTGTCCATCCAGTGCTGCCGCCCATAGGGCCGCATCGTCGCGGCAGTCGGCCGGATCGAATGCGCGGATAATCTCGCCCAGCCCTGGTCCCGAAACCACCCGTTCGACCGAAGTGCGACCATGCCCCGCCGTGATCGCCGCTGAAACCAGTGCCTCGTCCCCGTCGAGGGGAGCAAAATGAATATGCGCACCTTCGGTCTCCAGGATCACCAAGCCCGGATCGCGCCGCTGCAGCACTGCGACGCCGAGCCCGGTACCGGGCCCGATTACCGAAATCGCGCCCTTTGCGGGCAGCGCGACATCGGGGCCACAGACATGTGTGAAATCACCTGGGCCAAGCGCATCGGCGGCGTGGGCCATCGCGCCAAAATCATTGACGATCAACGATTTGTCCAGTCCCAGCTGCTTGTCCAGCACTGTCGGATCGACCACCCAGCGCGAGTTGACGAAGCGCACTGGTCCGCCAGTGACTGGCCCCGCGAGGCCAAAGGCAGCCTGCCCCGGCAATGGCTCGCCAAGCTTCGCACCGAACGCCTGCCAGGCCTCGGCAAGCCCGGAGAAGTCCTTGGCAGGCAGCACAACGGGGTCACTCAGCGAAACCACCTTGCCGCCGGCAATCTCGGCAAGGGCAAACCGGGCATTGGTGCCACCAATATCGGCAACGGCTATGCGCATAACCGCATGACCATGATTTGCTTGCCGTCCGTTTCGTGCATGGTGAAGTGACGTAGCAGCGAGGCGCTTGCGGCGCTAGTGACCCGAATCTGAAGTTCGTCACAAATTTCCGATAGCCCGCAGCGAACTTCAGATTCAAGGGGGTCACTAGCAACTAAATGATTCTAGTGTGGTTTATGGATTTGAAATTCGCTCCACGCCTAACCGATTAATGTGGCGAATTTCAAATCCACCACACTAGTAGGGTGGACCAGTAGGATGGGATCTCGCATGACCCGGCAATATGACGCGCTGATTATCGGCGGCGGGCACAATGGGCTGGTCTGCGCATTCTATCTGGCGCGCGCCGGGCTCAGAGTGCGCGTGCTTGAGCGGCGTCATATTGTCGGCGGGGCCGCAGTGACCGAGGAGTTCTTTCCCGGTTTTCGCAACTCGACCGCCAGCTACACCGTCAGCCTGCTCCGACCGAAAGTGATCGCGGATATGCGGCTGGACGAGCGCGGGCTGAAAGTGGTCGAGCGGCCGATTGCCAACTTCCTGCCGTT
>JBDSSP010000109.1:0-21263 GCA_039928735.1 Novosphingobium sp.
CCGCCGGGCTTGGCGACCTGCCGCTATTCGCTGCCGCGCTGGAGGCCGTCGAAGACAAGCTCGACTCCTTACGCGAACGGTTGGTCGATCTCGATATCGACGCGCTCAGTCCGCGCGAGGCGCTGGACCTGCTGTATGAGCTTAAGCGCGAGGCCAGCACCGGCTGACGCACGGATCGTTAACTTCGTAGATGTAGACTCGGGCTATGTTCGGTCCCGGTATCATGTCTGTCTTCACGAGCCGCTGGAAGGCGCTGTGGTGGTCTGCGGGCGTTCTGTTGACTGCCTATTGCTCGGTGCCGTCGGCTGAAGAAAGCGCGCAGAGCGATGCGGAGAAAACCCAGAGCGAACAGGCCGCAAAGCAGGCAGTCGATGCGATCAATGGTCTGAACAACTCGCGAAGTACCCACAATCAGGACTAAGTGCGCGCGCGATGGCCCAGTCACTCTTTCGCAGCCGATAGTCGCACTGGCCTGGGCAGTCGACAAGCAGACTGATGATAAATTCGAGCCTGACGAAGCTGATTAACCTTCGAGGCTGCGGCTTGCGCCCGACACCCACAGCACATCGCCCGCCCCATCGGCATTCACCACGCGGGCCAGCACGAACAGATAGTCAGACAGCCGGTTGACATAGGCCAGCGCTGCCGGATTGACCGGGTCGGCTTCCGCCAGCGCAGTCATCGCCCGCTCGGCACGTCGCACCGAGGCACGCGCAATGTGCACGCGGGCTGCGGCCTCGCTGCCGCCGGGCAGGATGAAGCTGGTCAGTGGGAGGATGCCATCGTTCAGGGTGTCTATCACGCTTTCCAGCCAGACTGCCTGGCTGGGCACAATCCGCAGCACCATTTCGGAAGGCTCAAAATCAGTTCCGGGAGTCGCAAGGTCAGCGCCCAGGTCGAACAGGTCGTTCTGTATCCGGGTCAGCGCCTTTGCATACCCGCTGCCAGCCAGCGCCACCACGGCGAGCCCAATCGCGCTGTTGGCCTCATCGACCGCGCCGATCGCTTCCATGCGCGCGGCGTGTTTGGGCAGGCGCGAGCCATCGACGAGGCCGGTAGTGCCGTCGTCGCCGGTGCGTGTGTAAATCTTGTTGAGCTTGACCAATGGCCTAGTGACTCATTGCCAGAGCAATGCCGACTACCACTATCGCCAATGCCTGCCATTTTATCCGCGCGAACATCATCTTGTTCTGCAGCAGCTGGTTGGCACTCGGCCCAAGCGAGGGATCGCGGCCTAGATCTTCCTTGTAGCCGCGCAGGAAAGCCACGATGCCGCGCACCAGACTGTAGACGACCATGATCATCAGGCCGATGATCACTATGGCGAAGAATGCGTTTTTCATGGGCTCGTACATAGTCCTTGCCCCAGCGAAATGCCAGCGGGGAAGCGATGGGTGCGGAGCATTTCTGCCAGGATCACCCCGTCATCGCCGCCGCGGCGCAGATCGGCGAGTGCCGCAGACCCGCGCCGCTTGGCCAGTTTGCGCCAACGACCCTTGGCATCCACTTCAACCAGCAGTGCGTGATGATGCCAGACGGGCACCGGCAGGCCGAGCAACGCCTGCAACAGCCGGTGAACATGGCTCGCCGCAAACAGATCCGCGCCTCGTGTAACCAGAGAGATGCCCTGCGCTGCATCATCGAGAGTTGCGGCAAGATGATAGCTGGCAGGCGCATCCTTGCGCAACAGCACCACATCGCCGAACAGATCGGGCCGGGCGCGCTGCTCGCCCGCCAGTTCATCAGTCCAGCTGAGCGGCCCCGCGAGCGCGCTTGCCCTGGCCATATCGAGCCGCCATGCCGCCCCCTCCGGTTCCATATCCCGGCCACGGCAAGTCCCCGGATAAATCGGCCCGTCCGGACCCGGCGTCATTGATGCGGCGGCCACTTCGACGCGGGTGCACTGGCAGGGATAGAGCAGATCCAGGGCCTTGAGCCGCTCGCCCGCCGCCGCATAGCCATCCAGCCGCGCCGACTGGAACGTCACTTCGCCATCCCATTCCAGCCCGAGCCATCTCAGATCGTCAAGAAAATCATCCACCAGACCCTCCCGGCTGCGCGCGCCGTCAATATCCTCGATCCGCAACAGAAACTCCCCGCTCCGCGCCCGCGCCAGATCATGCGCGACAATCGCCGCATAGGCATGGCCAAGATGCAGCGGCCCGTTGGGGCTGGGGGCGAATCTAGTGCGGATCATGGGCGCGTGCGGATCATGCGCCTTCTTCCTGTGGATTGCGCGCCAAGGCAACTCTTGACGCGAGCGGCCGCCCCGTGTTGATTACGCCCATGCACTGTCACCTAACCGCAACTGACGACTGGCACAGGAGGCCATGCTCAAGTCGGAGCTGATCGAGCGCGCGGCACACTTCCGCAGCGCAGGGGATGATCCCACCCGAAACCTGTCCGCGTGTCCGGCGCTCGTGCTCAATGCCGATTACACGCCGCTGTCTTATTTCCCGCTGAGCCTGTGGCCATGGCAGACTGCGATCAAGGCGGTGTTCCTCGAGCGGGTCGATATTGTCGCGAGCTACCAGCGCGAGGTCCATAGCCCGAGCTGGTCGATGCCGATCCCCTCGGTGATCGCGCTGCGCCAATATGTGAAGCCCAGCGAGTTTCCCGCCTTTACCCGCTTCAATCTGTTCCTGCGTGACCGCTTCACCTGCCAATATTGCGGCAGCCCCAGCCATCTGACTTTCGACCACGTCGTGCCAAGGCGGCTGGGCGGGAAGACCAGCTGGGAAAACGTCGCCACCGCCTGTGCCCCCTGCAACATGCGCAAGGGCGGGCGGACCCCGGCGCAGGCCAGAATGCCGCTGCTGCTCAAGCCAATCCGGCCGACGAACTGGCAATTGCAGGAACGCGGGCGCGGCTTTCCGCCGGGCTTTCTGCACGAGACGTGGCGGGACTGGCTGTATTGGGATATCGAGCTGGAGGCATGAGGGGGGCTTGATTGCCCGCAGGGTTCTGGCAGGATCGCTCCATGAGCCTCGATCAACCGCCGCCATCGCGTTACCGCATTGAAGAAAAGGACGGGCGGCTGATCGTGCATGACAGCATGGCCTCCGTTCGGGTTTCATCGACTGCCCCTGGCGCTCAGCCGCGATCCGCGCTGGATGCCATAGGCCGCACACTGCCCGCAGCACCGCAACCCGCACGGCCGTCAATCGCCGATTCCGGCAAGGCAAAACGCAGTGCGACGGTCGTCGCCATCGGGCTATTCCTGGCACTTTTCCTGATTTTTACCGGCCTGTGGCCAGTAATGGCCATTGCCCTGATCATTGCTCCAGCTCGGCGACAACTGCTCGGCCATGTCCTGCCCGCAGTGAAACGCTATGTCGAAGAAGGCCGTTTCGGTTAGGCTGGGTTGCGCAGGGATGTCACTTTGAATAACATGCCCCGGTCGTGGCCTCTGCAGAAATCCTGTCCGTCCTCACCGGTACGATCACCCCCTTCCGCGCGCCAGACGAAACAAGCGCCATAGCCAAATGCCCCCGCGCAGGCCCCATCGCCATCGGCCTGCTCGGCCTGAGCGGCGATGAACAGGCTGACCGCGTTCATCACGGTGGCCCCGACAAGGCGATCCACCATTATCCTTACGACCACTACCCCTCCTGGCGCAGCGAGATTGGCGATCATCCGTTGCTCTCCTCTCCCGGCGGTTTTGGCGAAAACATCTCCACGCATGGCCTGCTCGAGTGCGAAGTCTGCATCGGCGACAGGTTCCGGCTGGGCACGGCGCTGGTCGAGCTCAGCCACGGCCGCACGCCGTGCTGGAAGATCAGCCACCGCTTCGGCCTGCCAAAACTGACCGCGCAGGTCCTCAAAACCGGGCGCACGGGGTGGTATTATCGGGTGCTGGAGCCGGGCACAGTGCAGACTGACGATACGATCGAACTGGTGAAGCGGAGCCAGCCTGAATGGACGACCCAGCGCACGTTCGACCTGATCGTCTGCGGCAAGGGCAAGCATGATCCCGCCGCCTTGCGCGCGCTGGCCGGGATGGAAGTTCTCGCCGCCGCCTGGCGCGAAACGGCGGTGGAGGCACTCGCGCAATTGCACTGATATCGCAGTGCAGCAATTTGCCGGTGGCATAATTTGTCACTTGCGGCTATGGGCCAAACAGCTGGCGCTGGCTGGCAATACCCAGGCGCATCCCTGATCGACGTGCAAGCCCCACAGGCCTGTCGCCATCCGCGCCCCATCCCATCGAGGCCCATGCTCTTTTCCGAACTACCTACGCCGCTCGCCGCTGCCCTTACCGACCGCGGCTATGCCGAGCCCACCTCCGTCCAGGCCGCGGTCATCGAGACCGAGGCTCTGGGCCGGGACCTGGTGGTTTCGGCGCGGACCGGCTCGGGCAAGACAGTCGCCTTTGGCCTCGCGATCGGTGTGCAACTGCTGGCCGACGATGCGACCATCCCGCCGCCGGGCTCACCGCTCGCCCTTGTCATCGCGCCAACCCGCGAGCTGGCCTTGCAGGTCAGCCTTGAGCTGACCTGGCTCTTCGCTCCGCTCAATTTGCGCATGACGACTTGTGTCGGCGGCATGGATCCTTCGCGCGAGCGCCGCGCACTACAAGCCGGTACCCATGTGGTTGTCGGCACCCCGGGCCGCCTGCGTGATCATCTCGAGCGCGGCGTGCTGGACCTTTCGGCGCTGCAATTCGTGGTGCTCGACGAAGCCGACGAAATGCTCGATATGGGCTTTCGCGACGATCTCGAGGAAATCCTTGACGCAACTCCCGGCACCCGCCGCACCCTGCTGTTTTCGGCGACCATGCCCAAGCCGATTGTCGCGCTGGCCAAGCGTTATCAGAGCGATGCCCTGCGCATTTCGACGGTCGACGACCAGCAGGGCCATGTCGATATTGCCTATCAGGCGATGGCCGTCTCACCGTCCGAGATCGAACATGCAGTGATCAACCTGCTGCGTTACCACGAGGCCGAAACGGCGATGCTGTTTTGCGCGACGCGCGACAATGTTCGCCATCTTCACGCCGCGCTGGTCGAACGCGGCTTCACTGCGGTCGCGCTGTCGGGCGAGCACAGCCAGAACGAGCGCAACCATGCGCTCCAGGCGTTGCGTGACAAGCGGGCGCGGGTCTGCGTTGCCACCGATGTCGCCGCGCGCGGCATCGATGTCGCCTCGCTGAGCCTGGTGATCCACGTCGAAGTGCCGCGCGATGCGGAAATACTCCAGCATCGTTCAGGCCGCACCGGACGCGCCGGCAAGAAGGGTACAGCGGTCTTGATCGTGCCCTATCCGCGCCGCCGCCGGGTCGAGATGATGCTGCGGACCGCGCGGATCGATGCCGAATGGGTTTCCGTGCCGACGCCCGAAATGATCCGGGTGCAAGACCGCGACCGGTTGTTGACCGCGCTGATGGAGCCGATCGAGGCGAGCGATGAGGAGCGCGAACTGGCCGCCAAATTGCTCGAAAGCAAGACGCCCGAGGACATCGCTTTGGCCCTGGTTCGCGCGCATACCAATCAGTTGCCCAATCCCGAGGACATGATCGACCTGTCCTCGCAGCCGCGTGATGCGGGCCAGCGCGAGCCGCATCATCGCCCCGGCTTTGATGACACTGTGTGGTTCCGCATGGACATCGGCCGCCAGCAGAACGCCGATCCGCGCTGGATCCTGCCGCTACTGTGCCGCCGCGGTCATATTACCAAGAACGAAATTGGCGCGATCCGGATTGCTGCGAGCGAGACTTTCTTTCAGGTGCCTCGCACCATCGAAGCAAAATTCCGGGAGGCGCTGGCCCGTACGTCGATTCCCGGCGGCGAGGACGAGAGCGGGATCACCATCGAGCTTTCGCCCGAGGCACCGCGCGAAGGGGCTCGCGAAAATCGCCGCACCCGTCCAGAGCAGCGCAGCGCACCGACCCACGCCATCCGCCATGCTCCCCGCCAGGAAGCACGGCGCGAACATCGGTCTGAGCTTGATCGCGCGCCGCGACCAACATCGCAAAACGAATATCGCCCCGAGTCCAACCACTCCCAGCGTGATGAACCCCGCCCGCAACCCGACCGCGCGGAAGGTCAACCGCGCACGACGCTGGCGCCGCGCGTAGGCGCCGGTGATGGCAAGGGTTCCTACAAGGCCAAGTCAGCCTTCGGGGCCAAATCCGGCTTTGGCGCCAAGCCCGGCTTCAAGGGCAAGCCGCCGTTCAAGGGCGGCGGTGCCGCGTTCAAGGGCAAGCCGGGCTTCAAAGGCAAGCCTCACGGTAAAGGCCCGCGTCCGTGACACCTGAGCGTCGGTAAATGTCGCAGCTTCGCATCCTGGTCGATGCCGATGCCTGCCCGGTCAAGGAAGAGATCTACAAGGTCGCCTTCCGTCTGGCGGTGCCAGTCGTCGTCGTCAGCAACAGCCGGATGCGCATCCCCGATCATCCGCTGGTCAGCCGCATGATTGTCAGCGACAGTTTCGATGCCGCGGATGACTGGATTGCGGATAATTGCAACGCCTTGAGCGTCGTGACCACCGCCGATATCCTGCTCGCCGACCGCTGCCTGAAAGCAGGCGCAACGGTGCTCGCCCACAATGGCAAGCCTTTCACCACCGCCTCGATCGGCAGCGCGGTTGCGACCCGTGCGATCATGGCCGACCTGCGCGCCGGGGGCGACAGTATCGGCATCCAGATCGGTGGCCCTGCTCCATTCAGCAAGCCTGACCGGTCGCGATTTCTCTCCGCTATCGACGAAGCGCTTGTGCGCCTCGCGCGGTCCGCTAACGGGCGCTGATCATGCTGAACCTTACCGACATCACCATCCGCCTCGGCGGCCGGACCATCATCGACGGCGCCACTGCCAAGCTTCCGCCGCGCGGGCGGATCGGGCTGATCGGCCGCAATGGCGCGGGCAAATCGACGCTGGTCAAGCTGATCGCCGGGATGATCGAGGCCGATGGCGGCCGGATTGACATGCCGCGCGGCAGCCGCCTGGGCTATATCGCACAGGAAGCGCCCGGCGGCACGTCATCGCCTTTCGACACCGTGCTTGCCGCCGACACCGAGCGCGCCGCACTGATGCACGAAAGCGAGATCAGCCACGATCCGCACCGTCTGGGCGATATCCACGAGCGGCTAATCGCCATTGACGCCCATTCCGCCCCCAGCCGCGCCGCGCGGATTCTGAGCGGTCTCGGCTTCGACGAGGAGGCCCAGCACCGGCCGCTCGACAGCTTCTCGGGCGGCTGGCGGATGCGGGTGGCACTGGCTGCCTTGCTGTTTTCCACGCCTGACCTGCTGCTGCTCGATGAACCCAGCAACCACCTCGACCTCGAAGCCGTGCTGTGGCTGGAGGATTTCCTCCAGTCCTATCCGGCGACGATTCTGCTGGTCAGCCACGAGCGCGATTTCCTCAACAATGTCGTCGATCACATCCTCCACCTCACCGGCGGCAAGCTGACGCTTTACCCCGGCGGCTATGACCAGTTCGAGCGACTGCGCGCCGAACGGCAGGCGCAGCTCGCCTCGGCCAAGGCCAAACAGCAGGCCCAGCGCGAGCACTTGCAGGAATATATCGCCAAGAATTCCGCCCGTGCCTCCACCGCCAAGCAGGCGCAATCACGCCAGAAGGCGCTGGCCAAGTTGCAGCCGATTGCCGAACTGATCGACGATCCGTCACTGAGCTTCGATTTCCCCAATCCAGACGAACTGCGCCCGCCGCTTATCACGCTGGACCTGGCTTCAGTCGGCTATAGCGATGTGCCAATCCTCAGCCGGCTCAACCTGCGGCTTGATCCAGATGACCGGATCGCGCTGCTCGGCCGAAACGGCAATGGCAAGACCACCCTGGCGCGACTGCTGGCGGCCCAGCTCAAGCCGATGGACGGGGCGATGAACGCCACGGCCAAAATGCGGGTCGGCTACTTCACCCAGTACCAGGTCGAGGAACTCGATCCGGGCGAAACTCCGCTGCAGCACATGACCCAGCTGATGAAGGGTGCGACCCCCGGCGCGGTGCGGGCGCAGCTCGGCCGGTTCGGCTTTTCGGGCCCCAAGGCGATGATCGAAGTCGGTAAACTGTCTGGCGGAGAAAAAGCCCGCCTGGCTTTGGGACTGATCACTCGCGATGCACCGCACATGCTGATCCTGGACGAGCCGACCAACCATCTCGATGTCGATGCACGCGAGGCGCTGATCCAGGCACTAAACGACTATTCGGGCGCGGTCGTCATGGTCAGCCATGATCGCCATATGCTGGAGATGACAGCGGACCGGCTCGTGCTGGTCGATAAAGGCACTGCGAAGGACTTTGACGGTTCTATCGAGGATTACATCGCCTTCGTGCTTGCAAAAGACCCGGCCACGGCAAACAATGGCGCTGGCAAGGGCAGCGAAAAGTCCGGGATCAACAAGAAGGACCAGCGCCGCGCCAATGCCGAGGCTCGCGAAAAGGGCCAGGCCCTGCGCAAGATGGCCAAGGCTGCGGAGGCCGAGCTGGCTCGTCTCACTGCGGCGCTCAGCAGAATCGACCGGGCGATGTTCGATCCTTCGTCTGCAGAACCGACATTGGCCAGCTTGAACATGTCCGACCTGATGAAGCGGCGCGGCGAAACCCAGAAGGCGCTCGCTGCCGCAGAAGAAGCGTGGCTTGCGGCCAGCGAGTCGCTGGAAGAGATTTCGGCATAATGGATTTCGATGACCAGATGCGGCGCTATTTCGGCACTGCCGAGATTTCATCAATTGCACCTGCGGCACTGAACGCCGGAATCGAGCACATGCGGGTCGAATTCGGCCTGGAGAAGGACCGCAGCCGCCGGTTCGCACTTTGGACCTTGATGTTCATGCTCGGCGCCGCGCCCGATCTCGACGTCGCGTTCAAGGACAAGGCCGACCAGGACGCCGCGCGCGATTTCATGGACATGGTCGACCGCGCAGGGGAAGACTGACCGCAGACTTACCGCGCCTTTGGTCGAATAAACCGGAGCCGTTCCACCGCAGGGCCAAACAAGGTTTCCAGTTTGGCAGCCGGATCGTCGCCGATCGCCGAGGCCATCAGGGTGTCGGCACCAGCTTCAGCATAAGCTTCAGCCTCGCGCAGAACGTCGTCGGGCGTCCAGCCCTCCTGCGCCTGCAGCAGAGCCGTAACCTCGATCTCGCCGACATCGCGGCCCACTTTATCACAGTGCTGCCGCAGCACGCCGAGCTTGTGCGCGACCACCTCTGGCGGTCCGAAGAAGTTGCAGGCGTCAGCATACCGGGCGACCAGCCGCAAAGTCTTCTTTTCACCCCCGCCACCGATCATTATGCGCGGGCGCGGCGCCGAGACCGGCGCAGGCGAGCACAGCGTTTCGGCCAGTTGATAGTGCTTGCCGGTGTAGGGACCGTTATTGTCACTCCACATCTGCAGGCAGATTTGCAGCGCCTCCTCGAGCCGTTCGAAGCGCTCGGCGAGCGGCGGGAACGGCACCCCGAGCCCCCTGTGTTCGCGTTCATACCAGGCCGCGCCAAGCCCCAGTTCGGCGCGACCGCCTGACAGGACATCGAGCGTAGTTACCGTCTTGGCCAGCAGCCCGGGATGGCGATAAGTCACCCCGGTGACCAGCAGCCGCAGCCGCATGCGCTGGGTGATGGCGGCGACGAAGCCTAGCGCGGTATAGCCTTCCAGCATCGGATCTTCGCCGGGCGCGACCATGTCCATCTGGAAGAAGTGATCCATGAAAGACAGCGTCTTGATGCCGATGGATTCCGCCGTGCGTGCGAGATGCGCAACGCCCGGTCCAATACCGGACGGCCCGCCGGCCCAGTCGAAATGCGTGACGTGAAGATCAAGATCCATGGCCGGGCATACCTTTGGTGATGAGGGCTGAGTCGATTGCGCCACTATAGATCGGCTAGCGCGAATCCGCACTGCGCAAGGAACTCACTGTAGATCCTGAACAGGCAACGCGCCGCCGCCCAATGCCTTGGTGAAGCCCACATAGGCTGCGGCGGCATCGGCGCGGGCGGCCAGCGCCGACAGTTCGGCCTGCAAGGCGGCGGAGCGGGCTTCGAGCATCTGAATCCGGTCATCCTCGCCGAGCTGGAAGCGCTGTTCGGCGAGGCCAGCGGCGGCGCTCGCCTCGCCCAGCGCACTTTCGCGGCTCACGCGCGCGGAAGTGTTGGCGGCGAAACGGTTTGCCGCAGTCTCGCTGTCGGCCAACGCGCCCAGGACTGCTTTCTCGTAAGCGGCGGCGCTCGCATCGGCTCTGGCACCGGCAGCGCGAATCTGCGCCCGAATGCGGCCGAAGGAGAAGATCGGCCAGCTGAAACTGGGGCCGATGCTAAAGCGGGTGCTGGCCGCTTCAGCAAGATTTCCGGCACTGCGCGCCTGTTGGCCGATATTGCCGGTGAGGGCGAAGCGCGGGTACAGGTTGGCGGTTTCGACTCCGATATCGGCAGTGGCCGCGACCAGGTCTGCCTCGGCTGCGCGCACATCGGGACGGCGCTGCAGCAGTTCTGAGCGGACACCCGCGCCGACAAGGGCCGGTGCCGATGGCAGCGGCGCGGCGCGACTTGCCATTGCGGCAAGCGCCTCGGGCGGCCGCCCGGTAAGCAGAGCCAGGCTAAAGGCCGCCGCGTGCGCACTGGCGTCGGTTTCCGGAATTTGGGCGCGGGCAGAGTCGGCCCGCTGCTTTGCCGTCTCAGCATCCGAACGCGAGGATTCCCCGCCCCGGTAACGCTGATCGACCAGCCGCGCGATGTCCTCGCGCAATTGCGCCTCCTGAGCGAGCACGCCCCCGCGCGCCTGGGCACTGCGCAAGTCGACATAGCTGCGCACCACCTCGGCAACGATGCGCAGCCGGGTATCTTCGGCGCGGAGTGCCGCGCCTTGCGCGCGCGCGTCCGACGCCTGAACCGAGCGTTTTACCCCGCCCCACAGATCGAGCTCCCACGAGGCATCCAGTCCGACGTCGAACAACGAATATTGTCGCTGGAATCCCGGGATATTGTTTACCGGCAACTGGCCATTGGCGCTGACCTGCTGTTCCGCGGCGGAACCTGTCGCATTCACCTGCGGCGCTGTCCTGCCCCGCACCGCGCGGCTGCTGGCACGCGCTTCCTGCAGCCGCGCTTCGGCAATCCGCAAGTCGAGATTATGCGCCAGAGCCTCGGCAACCAGTGCGTCAAGCTCGGCGTCATTCAGCGTCTTCCACCATTCGGGGTTGACTGCTTGGGCAGACACCGGCGCAAGCCACTGGCCTTCGCTGCCTCCGACTTTCGGTCGGGCATATTCCGGCCCGACAGTGCAGCCCGCGAGCGCAGTTGCGACGAGACAGGCCAAGGCTAAGTTTCGCATCGCTTCACTCCACCCGCGCTCGAAATTGCCACACCGCAACGGCCATGGTTACCACGCCGATCACTGCAATCGGCCAGGTGTTGGCGAAGACATCGGCGGCGGTCATGCCCTTGAGGAACAGCCCTTCGGAAATGATCAGGAAATGCTTGAGCGGATCGGCCTCGGCGATCACTTGCAACCAGCCGGGCATATTCTCGACTGGACTGGCAAAGCCCGAAAGCAGGATCATCGGCACGATCAGCACGAACATGCCGAGAAATGCCTGCTGCTGGGTCCTGGAAACAGCCGATATCGCCATGCCAAGGCCGATCACCGCGAACAGATAAACCAGCATCGCGGCATAGAACAGCACCAGCGAGCCCTGCATGTGGAGGCCATAGGCCAGCGGGATGATGATCAGATAGGCGGTGACGTTGAACAGGCCAAGCAGCAGCGGAGGCATCATCTTGCCAACCAGCACTTCCCAGGTGCGCAGCGGCGATACCATCAATTGGTCGAACGAGCCGAGTTCGCGCTCGCGCGACACTGATTGGGCCGTCACTCCCATCGCCGAAATCGCGCCGATCTGAACGATAAGCGAGGGCAGGATGAACCACAGATAATCGAGATTCGGATTGTACCAATTGGTCGCGGCGATCTGGCCGATCGGCCTGTGAGGCTGCGGGCGCAGCGTTGCGCCGGTGTTCGCGGCGACCTGATTCAGATAGCCCATTACGATCTGCGCCGCGTTGGATTTGCGCCCGTCAAGGATCGCCTGGATCGTGGCGGGACGGCGGGCGGCAATATCCCGACTGAAGCCCTGATCGATGACGACGACGGCAATGGCCTGCTGCCCGTCGATGGCTTCCTCCAGGGCCTGCGGCGTTTCGATGCGGATCAAGCGCCGGAAATTGGGACTGCCCGCCAGCTCGCTGATGAACTCGCGCGAGGCGGCTCCGTCGTCGCGGCTATAAATCCCAATGGTGACATTCTTGACCTCGAGCGTGGCCGCCGCTGAAAATAGCACCAGTTGGATAATCGGCGGCACGACCAATATGATCCGACCGCGCGGATCGCGCAGCACCGCCCACAGTTCCTTGACGATCATCGCGAGGAGCCGGGAGTTCAAGCGATCCTCCAGCGGGTGACCCGCATTGCGAGCGCAAAGAACATGGTGCCAAAGCCAAGCATGATCGCGATATCGCGCCCGAACATACCCCAGTCATCCCCGGCGAGGAACACCGTCTGCAGAGGGGGAATGAGATAGCGCGAGGGCACCACATAGGTGATCACTTGCACCCAGCGCGGCATCGAGGAAATTTCGAACAGAAAGCCGGACAGCATCAGCGATGGCAGGAAGGCGGTCAGCAGCGCGATCTGGCTGGCGACGAACTGGTTCTTGGTCGCCGAGGAAATTAACAGACCCTGTCCCAGCGCGGGAACCAGAAAGGCGGAAGCTATCGCCAGCAAGGCCAGTGGCGAGCCGCGGAATGGCACGCCGAACACCAGCACTGCGAGCAGGGTGCAGACCGTCATCGAGCCGAGCCCGAGCACGAAATAGGGCACGACTTTCGTAGCCATCAGTTCGAATCTGCGCAGCGGCGTCGCCATGATTGCTTCCATCGTGCCGCGCTCCCATTCACGCGCGATGACGAGCGCCGTGAGCAGCGAGCCGATTATGGTCATGACAATGGCAATTGCACCGGGGATCAGGAAGAAGCGGCTGGCAAGCTCGGGATTGAACCAGAAGCGTGGGTTGATAGCTATCGGCGGGCCCAAGGCCGCGCCCCTTGCACCGGTGCGCCCGGCCAGCCAGGTTTGGCGCATGCCTTCGGCATAGTTTGCGACGAAAGCTGCGGTATTAGGCGAGGAGCCATCGGTTACCACCTGGATCGTACCGCCGCCGCGCAGCGCCATGCGTCCGAAGTCCTGCGGGATCACGACAAAACCGCGGATGTGCCCAGCCACCAGCGATCTGCCCAGAGTATCGGGGTCGGCGACTTCGGTCACTTCGAAGTAGTTCGATGACTGAAAGGCCCCCGCCAAGCTCGCCGCCGCCTCGCTTCGATCCTGGACCGACATGCCGATCCGGGTGCGCGCGGTGTCAAGATTGACCCCATAGCCAAACAGGAAAATCAGCACTACCGGCAGTACGAATGCGATCATCAGGGTCGAGGGATCGCGCAGGATCTGGCGCGTTTCCTTGCCCAGCATCGCCGTAAAGCGGAGAAGATCGAAGGTGCCGCTCATGCTGCCTCGCGCCCCCGGTCGGCCGCTTCGATCATGGCGATGAAGGCGTCCTCCATCGTCTCGCTGCCGCTCGTGACCTTGAGTTCGTCCGGCGTGCCGGTGGCGATCTGCGTGGCGCGGTAGATCAGCGCGATGCGGTCGCAGTATTCGGCCTCGTCCATAAAATGGGTGGTGACCAGAACAGTCACGCCCTTCTCGACCAGACCATTGATGTGGCTCCAGAACTCGCGCCGCACGATCGGATCGACGCCCGATGTCGGCTCGTCGAGGAATAGCACAGGCGGCTCGTGCATCACTGCGCAGGCCAGCGCGAGGCGCTGCTTGAAGCCCAGCGGCAACGTCCCCGCGTTGACCGATGAATAGCGTTCGAGATGAAAAATTGTGTTGACGCGCTCGATCGAAGCGCGGCGGGCGCCCCCCGTGAGGCCATAGATTCCGGCAAAGAAACTAAGGTTCTGCTTGACCGACAGATCACCATAGAGCGAGAATTTCTGCGCCATGTAGCCCAGCGATTGCCGTGCATCGGCCCGGGCATGGCGTAAGTCGAACCCGGAGACCGATCCGGTTCCGGCACTGGGCGTCAGCAGCCCGCAGAGCATCTTGAAAGTGGTCGATTTGCCCGCACCATTGGGGCCGAGCAGCCCGAAAATCTGTCCACGCGGCACCGCAAAAGTGATATCCTGCGCCGCGACGAAATCACCGAACCGCTTGCTCAGCCCGAGCGCCTCGATCGCCGGTGCATCGCTTTCCGGGATCATGGTATAGGCCTCCGCCAGTGCGCTTGTGCCGCTGACTTTCGCGCCCAGCACATCGATGATGCCGTCCTCGAAACGGGGTTGGACCGCGACTGGCTGTGCGGCAACACCGCCTGGCGGGCCCGGTTCACGCATCAGCAGGCGAACGCCCGCGCCCTGCAAAGTGCCGTCGGCCACGTCCTCGCGGTCAAGCAGGCGGGCCAGCGACTTACGGCGCTCGGTGGCAGGTACAGGAACCCGGAACACGCGGCCTTCGACCCGGGCGAGGAGATCGCCCGGCGGCCCGGTGTGCAGCATCTTGCCTTCGCTGAGCAGAAGCACCGTGTCGCAGGCTTCGGCCTCGTCGAGGTAGGCGGTCGACCACAGCACGCCGACGCCTTCGCCGGTCATTTCCTTGACCATCTGCCAAAGTTCGCGCCGCGACACCGGATCGACCCCTACGCCGGGCTCGTCCAGCAGCAATAGCGCGGGCTGGCGGACGAGCGCACAGGCCAGTCCAAGTTTCTGCTTCATGCCGCCCGAAAGCTTACCCGCCAGGCGCGACTGGAAGCGCTTGAGATCAGTAAATTCAAGCAGACGGGCGAAACTTTCCTCGCGGGTATCCCGGTCCAGCCCACGCAGATCGGCATAGAGCCGCAGGTTCTCGATGACGGTGAGGTCCTCGTAGAGACCGAAACGCTGCGGCATGTAGCCGATGCGGGCATGGTCGGCCTTGATGGCGGCAACACCCAGCGCATTCGCCTCCCCGGAATCGGGATCGATCAGCCCGGCGAGGATGCGGATCAGTGTCGTCTTGCCCGCGCCATCGGGCCCGACCAGCCCGGTCATCAGTCCGGTTCGCACCTCGATTGCGACGTCGTCGAGCGCCGTAATCGCTCCGAACCGCTTGACGATTCCCTTAGCGCTGGCGACCGTTTCGGCCATGTCAGCGCGCTGCAGGGCGGGCAGCGGGAACTGAAATAGTGACCGGCTGGCCTTGCCGCAAAGCGTCGTCAGGATCGCTGACATTGATCCGCAGGCGATAGACCAGATCGGCCCGCAGGCTTTCGGTCTGGACCGATTTGGGAGTGAATTCGGCGGTCGAAGAGATGAAGCCGATATTGCCGTGGTAAGTTTTGGGATTACCGTCCGCCTTTACCAGCACCATCATACCAGGCCCTATCCGTGAAAGCGCGGTCTGGGCGACATAGGCGCGCAGTCGCATGGGGCGGTCGACGGTCAGCGTATAGACCGTCTCGCCCGGCTGGACGATGGCTCCGGGCTCGCGGGCGCGGGTCAGAACGATGCCACTTTCGGGCGCGAACAGGGCAGTATCGGCGATGTCGGTGCGGGCGCGGTTCGCCTGGGCCAAGGCCGCTTGCCGGCGCGCCGCGGCAGCGGCAACATCCTCGCGGCGCGAACCCGCGCGCTGCAGCGACAGCGCATCTTCGGCCGAGCGCAGCCGCGCCCGCGACGCCTGGAAATCTGCGCGTGACGCCGCGACCAGTGCCTGGCTGACCGCCCCGCTCGCCACAAGCGCACTGCGCCGCTCGAAATCTGTCCGGGCCTTATCATAAAGTGCGCGCTGTTCGGCGACTGCTTCGGTGGCGCGAGCAATATCCTGCGACCTGTTGCCATTCCGCGAGCGGGCAAGATCGGCGTCGGCCAGCGCAATCTGTGCCTGGGTGGCAGCTAGTGTGTCGGATAATGGCCGCGCATCGAGCCGAGCCAGAACGGCATCCGCCGGCACCCTCGCGCCCTCATCGAAAGCCATGCTCGAAATCCGGCCTCCAACGCGAAAACCCAGCTCGACCTGGCGGATGTCGACATTGCCATAGAGCTTGAGTTCGGTATCGGTCTTGGCGAAGAGTCCGAAACCG
Source organism: Novosphingobium sp. (assembly GCA_039928735.1). Lineage (GTDB taxonomy): Bacteria > Pseudomonadota > Alphaproteobacteria > Sphingomonadales > Sphingomonadaceae > Novosphingobium. The sequence continues at coordinate 16,132 of JBDSSP010000109.1, forward strand.
TGTGTCAACAGCCCTGCAGCGAGCAGCCCGAGTACTGCCACCAGACCGATAATCCGTTGCCGCGTCATACCGGCTGCTCCTGTTCGAGATGATCGAGGATTGCTTTGAGATGAGACTGGATGACCCTGTCAATCAGCGCGCGCTCCGAATCGCCCAGATCGCTCCAGCCGGTCAGGCGCAAAGTTGCAGCGCGAGCGACGCGGAAGCCCATCACCTGGCCCATCAGGGCAATGACCCTCACCCGGATTTCGATGTCCGTGATGCGGCCGCCTGCAATGATCCCGGTAAGCTCGCACAGCCTGGTCAGCACGCGCCCCATGACGCCCCCATAGACAAGATCGAATGCCGCCGTGGGCTCTTGCTGCTCGCGGAAAATGAAGCGCACATACGGCGCAGTTTCTTCCCGGAGCATGGCGTTGACCAGCAAGCTCAACAGCTGCGACAACCGGGCTCGTGCTTCCGCGACATTAATCGGGGTCTGATAGTCAAGTGCCGTGCCAAGCATCCCGCCCAGCGTTGTGCTGATATGGCGCGCACAGGCGAGATAGAGTCCTTCCTTGCCACCAAAATGATAGGTGATCGCCGACATCGGTTTACCGGAAGCCTTGGCGATCTCCCGCGTGCTCGCCCCTTCGACACCGCGAAGGCCGAAAATCGGCAGGGCGGCCTCCACCAGTTTGAGGGCGCTGAGCGATTCGTCTGCCACGTCAATATCCTAGTTCGTTCGAACGAATGAGTCCAGCGAATGCGTTGGGATGGACAGCGCGACTGACAGTTGATGGCGGATTTTCGTGGCGATAATAACGCTTACTTCGCGGAAAAATTGAAATCGACCATGATCTCGCCCGACAGCGCTTCCAGTGCGCTGCGCACCTGATCCGATGTCGTGCATGGCGGGACATTGAGACGCGCAATGGCGCGGAACAGGCGTTCGCCCGACCACGCGCCGTTTTCAGTCGAGGTCGAGAAATCCTCAATATTGACGCCAAGCTCGGCGAGCACCGCTGTAACCTCGCGCACGATTCCCGGGCGATCCTGCCCGACTAGCTCAAGCCGCAGCAGTTCGCCCGCCGCCGCAGGCTCATCGCCCGCTTCAACCAGTGACACCGAAAGACCACTGGCATCCACACTGCGGATTGCGGCTTCGAACTCGGCCATTCGCGCGGCGTCCACTTCGACCAGCACTGAGCCGACATAGCGACCGCCCAGCCGGCTGAGGTGGCTTTCCAGCCAGTTGCCACCTGCCGCCAGCACCGCTTCGGCGAGGCTGCGGGTCAAGCCCGGCCGGTCGCTGCCAGCAGCGGACAGGATCACTTTGGTCTTCATCATCAGGTCGTTCCCATCGCTGAACCCTGTTGCACCACAGAGGGACAACCCCGCTCTTGCCTCTTCCATTTATTCACCACCGGGCGCAAGATCTGCAACCCATGCCGGGCGAATCAAACGATAGCGACCAAAGCGCCGCCAGCCAGCGAATCCTGCTGGTCACTGGCCTGCTGGGCGCGGGCAAGTCGACGGCACTCAAGCTCCTTGAGGACCTTGGCTGGGAAATCATCGATAATTTTCCAATTCGCTTCCTTAGCCGGCTGATCGAAAGCCCCGCTCCCGTGGGCCAGACCGTGCGCGCGCCAATTGCGATCGGCTTCGATTCGCGCACCCGTGGCTTCAACCCGCGAGAGACCATCGATCTGGTGAAACAGTTGGGGGGCCGCAAGGATATCGAGCTGACCACGCTGTTTCTCGATTGCACCAGCGCCGAACTGGAGCGCCGCTATAACGAAACCCGGCGCCGCCACCCGCTGGCGCAGGACATGCCGGTCAGCTCGGGCATCCGGGCTGAGCGCGAATTGCTTGAGCCGCTTCGGCGCTGGGCCGATATCGTGATCGATACCAGCGCTTATTCGGTCAACGAGCTGGGCCAGGTGATGCGCCAGCAATTTGCCTCAAGCCAAGGCCAGGCGCTGACTGTGACGATCTCCAGTTTCGGCTTTTCGCGCGGCATGCCGCCAGTTGCCGATCTGGTGTTCGACATGCGTTTCCTCGACAACCCCCACTGGCAGCCCGATCTCAAGGCGCTTACCGGGCAGGACAAGCCAGTCGGCGATCATATCCGGCGCGATCCCGCCTATGGCGAAGCTTTCGAGCGCATCCGCGACCTCGTGCTGTTCCTGCTGCCGCGCTATGAAGCGCAGGGCAAAGCCTATGTAAACATTGCGATTGGTTGTACCGGCGGGCGCCACCGTTCGGTTTTCTTTGCCGAACAACTGGCTGCGGCCTTGCGCAGCTCAGGATTTTCCCCCACATTGCTGCACCGCAACCTGGGCGCGCGCGCGGCTGACCTGCTAGAGGAGGCACAGCTGCGATGACGTTGCCGATCAAGAACCAGGTGCCTTCGCAGGGAATTCGGAGCACACCAGCCACATGATCGGTCTGATCCTGGTTACACACGGCAAACTTGCCGAAGAATTCGTGCACGCCATGGAACATGTCGTCGGCAAGCAGGAAGCTGTCGCGACGGTTTGCATCGGCCCTGAGGACGATATGGAGCGACGTCGGCGCGAGATCGCGGACGCCGTCAAGCGTGTCGATAGCGGCGAAGGCGCCATCATCCTCACCGACCTGTTCGGCGGAACTCCTTCCAATCTCGCGATTTCGCTGATGAAGGCTGGCAAGCTTGAAGTGATCGCCGGAATCAACCTGCCGATGCTGATCCGCCTCGCCAAGGCCCGCAATTGCATGGCAGTGGGCGATGCAGTCGTCGCTGCGCGCGAGGCCGGTCGCAATTACATCACCGTCGCCTCGGAATATTTGGGCCAGCATGCATGAGCACTGCTCCCACTGATCCCCAGCCAATGAATGCTTGCCGCGAAAGCGTAGAAATCACCAACCAGCGCGGCCTGCACGCAAGGGCCAGCGCGAAATTCGTCAATATGGTCGCCGCGCTGCCGGAAAGCCTGCTGGTGACAGTCAGCAAGGACGGCACCGTGGCAGTGGGCGGCTCGATCCTCGGGCTGATGATGCTGGGCGCGGCCAAGGGCGATACCATTGATATCTGTGTCACCGGTGATGGCGCGGAAGTCGCGCTTGGGCAGCTGGTGGCGCTGGTCAAGGATCGCTTCGGCGAGGACTAGCGCCCGTGCGCCGCACCATCACCGGCTTTTCAAATCCGACAGTCAAGTTCCTGCGAAGCTTGCGTGACAAGAAGCACCGCAAAGCCGAACGCTGTTTCTTGGCCGAGGGGCTGCGCCTGTTGACGGATGCCCGCGAGACTGGACGCCTGCCCCAAATGCTGGTGATGGCGACCAGTCGCGCTCCCCATCCATTGCTCGATGCGCTTGAGACCGATGTCACGGCATCAGGCGGCGAAATCATCGAGATGGATGAGGCGCTTCTGGCCAAGGTGACTGGCAAGGACAATCCACAGGCGGTCTGCGGGGTGTTCAGCGAATTGTCCACCGGTCTTTCAGGGATCGACCGCAGCAGCGCGCCGATCTGGCTGGTGGCACAGGCGCTGCGCGACCCCGGCAATCTCGGCACCATGCTGCGCACTGGCGATGCGGTTGGCGCTGGCGGGCTGATCCTGATCGACGATTGCGCCGACCCATTTTCAGTCGAAGCCGTGCGGGCCAGCATGGGGGCAATTTTCACGCAACGCATCGCGCTGGCTAGTTGGGCGGAATTCATACAATGGTTGCGCCAGGGAGAAGGCCAGTTGGTCGCCGCCTCGTTGCGCGATGCCCGGTCGTATCGCGGTGCGGCCTATGCAGCGCCTTGCTTCATCCTGATCGGCAACGAGTCCCGCGGGCTGCCACAGGACTGTGAGGAAGCTTGCGATCTCAGGGTCACTCTGCCGATGCTAGGCCGCGCCGACAGCCTCAACGCAGCCGTTGCAGGCGCGGTGCTCGCCTATGAAGTGCTGGCATCCTTCAATCCTGATCCCTAAGCAAGCGGCCATGTCCCTCGCTCCCGAACGCCTCTCGCGCTTTGCCCGCCACATTGTTCTGCCCGAGCTTGGCGGCGCGGGGCAAGTCGCGCTGACCAAGGCCCACGTCGTACTGATAGGGTGCGGCGGGATCGGCAGCCCGGCACTGCAATATCTCGCTGCGGCTGGCATAGGCCGGCTGACACTGGTCGACAGCGACGTGATCGAAGATTCAAACCTGCAGCGCCAGACGGTGTTCACGACTGGCGATATTGGCCAATCGAAAGCTGACATGTCCGCGGCCTGGGTCCGGCGTTTCGATCCTGCGCTTGACGCGCGGGCGCTTAATGTGAGGATTGGGGCGGAAAACGCAGCGCAGATCATCGCCGATGCCGATGTGGTGCTGGATGGCTGCGACAATTTCGCCACCCGGCTGGCAGTTTCCGATGCCTGCGTCGCCTCGGGCGCACCATTGACCAGCGCTGCGCTTGGCCGTTTCCAGGGCCAGATCGCCAATTTCGCCGGACATCAGCCGGGTCAGTCCTGCTATCGTTGTTTTGTCGGTGACGCCTTCGATGCCGAGGATTGCGACACCTGCGCCGCCGATGGCGTGCTTGGTGCCATGGCGGGCATGGTCGGGAGTTTCGCGGCGATGCAGGCGATCCGGGTTCTGCTCGAGGGCCATGCCGCGCTGGGCGAGCCGCAATGGGGCAAGCTGCATCTGTTCGACGGGATGGCTCCCTCGCTGCGCACCATCAGCATCGCCAAGGACCCGGAATGCCGAGGCTGCAACTAGAGCGGCGTGCGGTAAATCTGCACCACCGAGATTGCCACTGGGAGCTTCTCGGCAAGGAGCGTCGTGCAGTGCGGGTCGGGAACCCGTGCAAGCGACGCGACGCTGTCCGTGGGGCTTCCAGTGGCAACCCCACCGGGGCGGGCCGCTTTTGGCCCATCACTGCGTCGCTCGTCAGTCACTATATGCTCGCATAGCTCCCTCCTCGCTTCTTGTGCTGGGCCAAATTCGGCTCCGTCACGGTGGTGCAGATTTACCGCACGCCGCTCTAAGCCAGTGCATCTGCTATAGCGGCGGCATCGAACAGAAAGGGTCTGAGTTCGATGACTCGTCCATCGCAAATACGCCAGAGTTCCATCAGTGGCACCGAAAAGGGCTTTCGACTTTGCCGTCCCACCCCGGAAATATTCATGTGAA
>JBDSSP010000110.1:0-6846 GCA_039928735.1 Novosphingobium sp.
TGCTGTGCTGGTCAATGATCCCCCAGATCGCGTGCAATGTGCTCCGCACTTTCATCGCCGCGCTGGGCCGCCCGGTCTTCGCCACGGCGATCACCGCGCTCGCTATTGTCGTCAACGCGATCGGCAACTACGCCTTCGTCTTTGGCCATTTCGGCGCGCCTGCGCTGGGCCTGCAGGGTTCGGCGCTGTCCACCATCCTCGTCGCACTGGTGACGCTCGCCACCTACTGCGCCGCAATCCGGGCCGACCGCCGCCTGCGCCGCTATCGGATCTTCGGACGCTGGTGGCGCAGCGAGTGGTCGCGGATGCGCGACATTGTCAGGCTCGGCGCGCCGATCGCGCTGATCGTCATCGCCGAGGGCGGTTTTTTTGGCAGTGCCGCCTTTTTGATGGGGCTGATCGGTCCGGCACAGCTGGCGGCCCATGCCGTTGCGCTGCAAGTCGCCGCTTTCTTTTTCCAGATCCCGATGGGAATTGGCCAGGCGGCGACGATCCGGGTCGGCTATTACTTTGGCGCAGGCAATGGCGAAGCCTGTGGCCGGGCCGGCTGGGCGGGCGTGGTGACATGCCTTGGCTTCCAGCTGTTCGGCGCGGCTGTCATGCTGTTGGTGCCGCGCGCGGTGCTGTCGGTCTATATCGATACCTCGGCTCCGGCCAATGCGGCGATGGTCGACTTTGCCGTGCAATATCTGCTGGTGGCATCAGCCTTTCAGCTTTTCGACGGACTCCAGGCAGTCGCCGCCGGAGCGCTGCGCGGCTTGCAGGATACTCGAATGCCCATGGTCTTGGCGCTGTTCGGCTATTGGTTGCCCGGCTTCGGTACCGCTGTTCTGCTCGGCTTTTACACCCCTCTGTCGGGGCTTGGCGTGTGGATTGGCTTGGCGATCGGGCTGGTGGTGGTGGCCGGTCTGTTGCTGCTGCGCTGGGGACGGCGCGAACGCCTGGGGCTGATGCCCACGTAAAATAACCCCAGACTCTTCTTGACGCCGGATGAACACCTTCCCATATGCGCCTCGCTGGCACTCGCCACCTGTGAGTGCCAAGCTTTCGTATTCACTGGAAGAGGAAGACTCTCATGAAGTTCCGTCCGCTGCACGACCGTGTACTCGTGCGCCGTATCGAGGCCGAAGAAAAGACCGCTGGCGGGATCATCATTCCTGACAGCGCCAAGGAAAAGCCGGCCGAGGGCGAAATCGTCGCTGCAGGCACCGGCGCTCGCACCGACGACGGCAAGATTACCCCGATGGACGTCAAGGCCGGCGACCGCGTGTTGTTCGGCAAATGGTCGGGCACCGAAGTCAAGGTCGATGGCGAAGAGCTGCTGATCATGAAGGAAAGCGATATCCTCGGCGTCATCGCCTGAGGTTCCAACCGCAACAATCCCTGAAATCTGAAGGAATTTAAAAATGGCTGCCAAGGACGTACGCTTTTCGCGCGACGCGCGCGAACGCATTCTGAACGGTGTCGATATCCTCGCCAATGCGGTGAAGGTCACACTGGGCCCAAAGGGCCGCAATGTCGTCATCGACAAGAGCTTCGGCGCTCCCCGCATCACCAAGGACGGCGTCACCGTCGCCAAGGAAATCGAACTCAAGGACAAGTTCGAGAACATGGGCGCGCAGATGCTGCGCGAAGTCGCCTCCAAGACCAACGACCAGGCCGGTGACGGCACCACCACTGCCACCGTTCTGGCCCAGGCAATCGTGCGCGAAGGCATGACTTCGGTCGCTGCCGGCATGAACCCGATGGACCTCAAGCGCGGCATTGATATCGCCGTGACCAAGGTTGTCGAAGACCTCGTCAAGCGCTCCAAGCCGGTTTCCGGCACGGCAGAAATCGCCCAGGTCGGTATCATTTCGTCCAATGGCGATACTGAAGTCGGCGAGAAGATTGCTGAAGCCATGGAAAAGGTCGGCAAGGAAGGCGTGATCACAGTGGAAGAGGCCAAGGGCCTCGAATTCGAACTCGATGTCGTCGAAGGCATGCAGTTCGACCGCGGTTACCTCTCGCCCTATTTCGTCACCAACCCCGACAAGATGACCGTCGAGCTGGAAAACCCCTACATCCTCATCCACGAGAAGAAGTTGTCGTCGCTCCAGGCGATGCTGCCCATCCTCGAGGCGGTTGTGCAGTCGGGTCGTCCCCTGCTGATCATTGCTGAGGATATCGAAGGCGAGGCTCTGGCCACGCTAGTGGTCAACAAGCTGCGCGGCGGGCTCAAGGTTGCCGCCGTCAAGGCACCTGGTTTCGGTGATCGCCGCAAGGCCATGCTGGGCGACATCGCCACGCTGACCGCAGGCGAGATGATTTCCGAAGACCTCGGCATCAAGCTTGAAAGCGTTACCGTCGGCATGCTCGGCGAAGCCAAGCGCGTTACGATCGACAAGGATAACACCACGATCATCGATGGCGCCGGTTCGGCTGACGAGATCAAGGCTCGCGTCGAGCAGATCCGCTCGCAGATCGAGACCACCACCAGCGACTACGACAAGGAAAAGCTGCAGGAACGTCTGGCCAAGCTGGCCGGCGGTGTTGCCGTGATCAAGGTCGGCGGCGCTTCTGAAGTCGAAGTCAAGGAGCGCAAGGATCGCGTCGACGACGCCCTCCACGCGACCCGCGCTGCGGTCGAAGAAGGCATCGTCCCGGGCGGCGGCACAGCTTTGCTGTATGCCACCAAGGCACTCGATGGCCTCAAGGGCGCCAACGACGACCAGACCCGCGGCATCGACATCGTCCGCAAGGCGATCCAGACGCCGCTGCGCCAGATCGCCGAAAACGCTGGCCATGACGGCGCCGTGGTTGCCGGCAATCTGCTGCGTGAAAACGACGAAACCCAGGGCTTCAACGCCGCGACCGACGTTTATGAGAACCTGGTTGCGACCGGTGTGATCGACCCGACCAAGGTTGTCCGCATCGCCCTGCAGGACGCAGCCTCGGTTGCTGGTCTGTTGATCACGACAGAAGCCGCGATCAGCGACAAGCCCGACGACAAGCCGGCCATGGGCGGGATGCCCGGCGGCGGCATGGGCGGCATGGGCGGGATGGACTTCTAAGAGTCCAGACCAACCACGCTACGAATTGGGGTCGGAAGGGAAACCTTCCGGCCCTTTTTTTTCGCGGCCCGTCCCTCTTGATAAGGCTGCGGGCAAACTGTCCTGCGGAACCTGATGCGCACGTCCCAGGTTTATAAGGCAAGGAAGGCCATTTGGTTCTGGCTGGTAGGGTCTGCTTGCGAAGTGCGAAAACTAGCCATTTCAATCAGATTACGCAGTTGCCCGCAGCCCAGCGGCATTTCATCGCCATTGTCATTGACGGATTCGTCCGCTGCATTAAGTTCCAGCGTTAAGGAAATGCAAAGGATGAATTGGATACCTTGCCAGTTATGAACACGGATTCCATCTGGCATCGGCCATTCCGGACGCTATCCCGGACCTTCGCCTCGATGTTGCTGATCGCAACGCTGGGGATGCCCGCCGTCTCTGCGGGCGCGGCAGGTTCGAGCGATATCGAGTCGGTATTCGACAGTACATTTGTGCGGACTCAGCCACTGAGCCAGCCTTCCAGCCAGCGCCTACCAGTCTATCGCGATCCGTTTCAGGCACAGATTGCGCAACTTGCGAATGCGCAGCAGGGGCGGATTGGCGTTGCTGCTTATGATCTTACCACCGGCCGGTCTGTCGCAGTGCTGGGGGACCAGCCGTTTCCATTTGCGAGCACCATAAAGGTTGCCATTGCCGCGACGTATCTCGAACAGGTTGATGCTGGCCGTTTGCGGCTAAGCACGCCCTACCCGCTGATGGTGCCGTTGCCTTCGCGGAAATTCGCAGGAACCGTCGCGCCCGTGCGCGCAGGGACTTATTATTCGGCGCAAGACCTGATCACCATGGCGCTGACGCATAGCAACAACCAGGCGACCGATGCATTGCTAGCCGCAATTGGCGGTCCGGCAGCCGTCAATGACTGGCTGCGCCGCACCGGCAACAACAATGGCGTCCACATTGATCGCGATATCGCCACTCTGGTCCGCGACGATGGCGCGGTCAATCCGGCCATTACGATCGATACCCGTGACAGCGCGACTCCGATGGCGATGGTGCGGATATTGACTGGGCTTTATCAGGGCCGCTGGCTCAGCACCCAGAGCCGCAACTTCCTGCTTGATACCATGGGGCGCTGCGAGACCGGCAAGAACCGGATCAGGGCATTGATGCCAGAAGGCATTACAATTGCCCACAAGACCGGCACACTGTCCAACACTGCCAGTGACATTGGAATAATCACAATGCCCGACGGCCGCGCGATTGCGATGGCGATCTATGTCACAGGCCAGGGCAACAAGACCAACCGCGACTGGCGTATTGCCGAGATTGCGCGCACGATCTATGAAGGTTATTCCTATTCACCGGCTGGTGCGACCGCAGCCACTGCGCGGAAGTAAGCCCGGCGGCTAGGCTGCAGTCTCCGCTACAAATCCGCCAATTGCGCGAATAGCCTCGCCCGCTGCGCCGGGGAGGAACGGAGCCAGCGTCAGGAATCCATGGATCATGCCGGAATAGCGCTTGATCTGCGCATCTACCCCAAGGTCCTTTAGCTTCTCCCCATAAGCTTCCGCCTGTTCGGTCAGGATGTCATGGCTCGCCGTGATCACCAGCGTGGGCGGCATGCGCTCAAGACCCGGCGCATGGAGCACGGCGAAATCGGGATCCCGGCCGGCATCCACATCGGGCAAATACTGGCCAATAAAGAATTCACATTCACGCAGCCCAAGGAACGGCGATTCAAACCTTCGCAGCGAGGGTGTGTCGAGGTGATCGACATTGGGATAGGCCAGCACATTCGCGGCGATTTTGGCCGCTCCCGCTGCATGCAGCCGCCGGGTTACCACAGCCGCGAGATTGGCACCGGCACTGTCGCCGCCGAGCACCACCGGTACATCGGCACCCGCGAGAACGTCGACCCGCGCGCAAGCCCACAGCACAGCCGTCTCGACATCTTCGACTGCCACCGGGAACTTGTGCTCGGGCGCCAGCCGGTATTCGATCGAGCCAACCGCCGCCCCGCTGGAAGCAGCCAGAGCGCGGCAGAAGTCGTCGACCTCGTCACTGCTACCCAGGCAAAATCCGCCGCCATGGACCCACAGGATCAGCGCGCGCGGCTGACCGTGCGGCACATAGTTCCGCAGCGCGATTTCCCCGCCCGCGACCGGTATCGCGTGCTCTACGACGCTAGCCATTTCCGGCTCGCCGCTGACAGGAGTCGCCGCCCGGATTGAAGCGCGCGTTTCGGCGACCGGCTGCTCGGGCATCGCTTGCCAGGCCGGGTCGGCAGCAAAGAATGCGGCAATGTCCGCCGCCACCGCGTCGAGTTCACCTTCCGGATAATAGTCAGCCATGCCGCTCTCCCTAGCGCGAGATTACGCCCTCGCCGCGCCAGCGCGCGCGGTGGCCGCCATCGACAGTGATATCGATGCCAGTGAGGAAGCTGGCGGCATCGGAGAGCAGGAAATCAACGACATTGGTGATCTCCAGCATCGAGCCTTGGCGGCCCAGTGGCACTTCCTTCGCCTTGTCTGCGCGGGTTTTGCGGCTGTTGGTGCCGTCGTGGCTTGGCAAGTCAGCCCCTTCGGCCCGCGCCATCGGCGAATCGATCATGCCCGGTGACAGCGACACGGCGCGCACGCCGCGCGGGCCCCATTCGACTGCCAACTGTTCAGCCAGGCGGTTGATACCCAGCTTGGCATAGTTGTAGGCTTCCTCGGCGTCGGGTTCATAGCCAATGGCATTAGCCAGGGTATCGTAAAAGCCGGGGTTCAGCGGATCGCGCAGCGCCGCGTCGATTTCCGGCTTGTTCGCCGGCAGGTAGCTTGCCAGTGACGAGATCAGCACCGCCGCACCGCCGCGCACCATTTGCGGGCCAATGGCGTCGGCAATCAACCGCGCACCAACGAAGTCGATCTCGACCATCTTGCGCCACGAGCCGATGCTCTTGCCGACTGCCGCGACCTGCGCCCAGGCACGCACCCCCGGCCCCCCGGACAGCTTTACTCCGAGCGCGCGGCATTGCTCTGCATCGGTGATATCGCAGCTTTCGCCCGAGACCGTGTAGCCCTCGTATTCCAGCCCTTCGACAACCTCGCCAAGCCGCGTGGCGTCGATATCGACCATCACCAGTGGATGTCGCCGCCCCAGCGCGCGGGCAATCGACGAGCCCAGCCCGCCGCAGCCGACAATAACTGCAACTGGTTCGCCGGCAAGAAAAGTGGTGCCGTCAGCCATGATATTCTCCCGTTTGGTAACGCGGCGGTTTTCCGCTCACGCCTTGATGTTCAGCCGCGCGTCGGTGGTTCGAAATAGTGCGGCTTGATATTGATGACCTTGCCCTCGCTGAATTGCCAGCGTTCAAGCAAGGTCGTAACGTAATGCTGACCTGTCGCCTTGACCGTGGCGACCAGATCGAATTCGCTGACCAGCCAGTCGGGATCGCTGCATTCATAAGTACGCACCGGCTCCAGCTTCTCGATGTCGAGCGTTTCGCCAAAAATGCCAAGAAACCGCAGAAACCCCTCCGCGCCGCGATAGGTTTCCCCATAGGGCATGCCACCGCCCTGCTCGAGCACGAACTCACCATGGCACAGCGCGTTGAGCGTGGCAGCATCGCCAGCAAACACCGCAGCGACGAAGCGCTGCTGGATATCCGAGTTGGTTATGAAGTGATTCCTATTCTGCTGCCTGGGCTTCGCTCGCCGGGATCGGCGAGGCGACCTCTCGGGTCTGCGTCAAGCAAGAGCCGAAGCTGTGAAAGCCCGTCGCATGCAGCCCGCCCAGTCCGCCAGCGACAAATACAATA
>JBDSSP010000111.1:0-13619 GCA_039928735.1 Novosphingobium sp.
CAATCGGCGTCGTAATAAACTTTCATCGGATGGTCCCTCATTCGTCTCGAGCCGGCCAGATCGGCAGGATCGCTTAAAACAATTGCCGCCGCCCCTAGCAGGCAGCCGCAAAAAGCACAGGTGAAAATTCAGGCAGCTTCGGCCCCCCGCATCATCCCGACAATCCCGGTGCGGCCAACTTCGACCAGCCCCAACTCGCGCATCAGGGTGACGAAGCTGTCGATCTTCTCGGGCGTGCCGGTCAGCTCGAAGATGAAGCTGGAGGTCGTGGTATCGACCACCTTGGCACGGAATACATCGCACAGGCGCAGCGCCTCGACACGGTTGTCGCCGGTGCCCGCAACCTTGATCAGGGCGAGTTCGCGTTCGACATGCGGGCCCATTTCGGTGAGATCAATCACCTTGTGCACCGGGATCAGCCGCTCGAGCTGGGCGTGGATCTGGTCGATCACTGCGGGCGGGCCGTGGGTGACTATGGTGATCCGGCTGACCGCGTGGTTGTCCGAAATGTCGGCCACGGTCAGGCTGTCGATATTATAGCCGCGCGCGGTGAACAGCCCGGCGATCTTGGCCAGGATGCCCGCTTCGTTGTCAACCAGGATCGTGAGAACGTGGCGTTCGGCGGCTTCGTGCTTGATCTTCATCACCAATTGATCCTCAAAGTGATTTCCCTGCGTTCCATCACACGAGGGCCTTCGCTTCATCGTCCATCGTGCCTGCAACCGAATCGCCGTGCAGGATCATCTCGGTATGCGCTGCGCCCGAGGGGATCATCGGGAAGCAATTGGCATCCTTGGTCACCCGGCAATCGACGATCACCGGGCCATCGTGCGCGATCATCGCCTTGATGCCGGCGTCGAGATCAGCCTCGTGCTCGATACGGATGCCCTTCCAGCCATAGGCTTCGCCCAGCTTTACGAAGTCCGGCAGGCTGTCCGAATAGGAGTTCGAATAGCGGCTCTCATAGGTCAGTTCCTGCCACTGGCGGACCATGCCCATCCATTCGTTGTTGAGAATGAACACCTTGACTGGCAGCCGATACTGGCTGGCCGTGCCAAGTTCCTGGATGTTCATCTGGATCGAGGCTTCGCCGGCGATATCGACCACCAGCTTGCCGGGATTGCCCAACTGCGCGCCAATGGCGGCGGGCAGGCCATAGCCCATGGTGCCGAGCCCGCCGGAAGTCAGCCAGCGGTTGGGCGCGAAGAAATGATAGTGCTGCGCCGCCCACATCTGGTGCTGGCCGACTTCAGTGGTGATGATCGGATCGAGGTCCTTGGTAAGTTCATACAGTCGCTGCACCGCGAGTTGCGGCATGATCTCGGTCTTGGAGAGCGGGAAGGCGAGGCTGTCGCGCGCGCGCCAGCCGTCGATGCGGGCCTTCCACTCGGTCAGGTCCTGCGGCTTCCGGCTGCCCCACGCTGCGATCAACTGTTCAAGCACATGCGCACAATCGCCGACGATTGGCAGGTCGACATGCACCGTCTTGTTGATTGACGCACGGTCGATGTCGATGTGGATCTTGGTCGAATGCGGCGAGAAGGCGTCGAGCCGCCCGGTGACCCGGTCATCAAACCGCGCGCCGACGCAGATCACCAGGTCCGCCCGGTTCATCGTCAGGTTGGCCTCATAGGTGCCGTGCATGCCAAGCATGCCAAGCCAGTCGGGGCTGTCCGCCGGGAATGCGCCGAGCCCCATCAGGGTGGAGGTGACGGGCGCGCCGGTGAGTTTTTGCAACTGGCGCAGCAACTCGGACGCCTTTGGCCCCGAATTGATCACGCCCCCACCAGTGTAGAACACCGGGGCCTGCGCCTTGGCAATCAGCTCGATAGCCTGCTCGATCTCGTCGCGGGTGCCATCCAGCTTTGGATTATAACGGTTGCGCCGCTGCGGCGCGCCGTCGTGCCACGGGGCCGAGGCGATCTGAACGTCTTTGGGGATATCGATCAGCACCGGGCCGGGGCGGCCCTCCATGGCGATCTGGAATGCCTCGTCAATGATCGCGGCGAGCTCGCTCGGGTCCTTCACCAAATAGTTGTGCTTGGTGCAGTGGCGCGAGATGCCGATGGTATCGGCCTCCTGGAAGGCATCCGAACCGATCAGCGCGCTTGGCACCTGGCCGGTGAACACCACCAAGGGGATCGAATCCATGAAGGCATCGGCAATGCCGGTGATCGCATTGGTCGCGCCTGGGCCGGATGTGACCAGCACCACGCCGGGCTTGCCGGTTGAGCGGGCATAGCCCTCCGCCGCATGGGCTGCACCTGCTTCATGGCGCACCAGGATGTGGCGGATGCGTTCTTCACCAAACAGCGCGTCATAGATCGGCAGCACTGCGCCGCCGGGATAGCCGAACACGAATTCGACGCCCTGGCGCACCAGACTTTCGACCAGAATATTCGCGCCACTGCGCTCTTCACTCACAATACAAGTCCTCTTTGAAATTCACGCTCGCCATAAAAAGTCGACCCGGCATGGTTCGAGCCATGCCGGGTCACCTCTCCAACTGTGCAAGTCCAACTCTGCCTGATTTCCATCGAGCCCTGCCGAAGCAGGAATGGTCGCGCTCTACTTGGCATAAAATACTGTGTCAACAGCTATTGTTGTAATAATATTTCAAAGTGCACAGAGCATTTGATATTTGATGACTCCAGTCGCTGCCATTCCGGCGGTGGCTGGCGACGAAACCAGGTGTATTGGCGTTTGGCATAGTTGCGGGTGGCTTGGGCACCGGCCGCGAGGACTTCGTCCAGACTGCAGCTTCCGCGCAGCCAATTTGCCAGCTCGGAGACACCAATAGCCCGCATGACCGGCAGCGCCGGATCGAGTTTGCGGGCAAGCAACGCTTCCACTTCACCAATTGCGCCACGTTCCAGCATTATGGCAAAGCGCCCGTCGCACCGCCGGTAGAGCCAGTCGCGGTCGGGGAGGAGAATGGCGGCGTGAAGCGTTACGCATTCACCAATCCCGCCGGTCCGCTCCTTTTGCCAGTCCGCCAGGGTCCGCCCGGTCGAGCGCACCACTTCGAGCGCGCGGGATATGCGCGCGGCATCGGCTGGGGCGAGCGCGACGGCGCGCGCCGGGTCTTCGCGGGCCAACGCGGCGTAGGCGTCGGCCACGGGCAGTGCGCGAACTTGCGCCCGGACTTGTGCATCGATGGCGGGAACCGGGGCGATCCCATCGAGCAGGGTCCGCAGATAAAGCCCGGTTCCGCCGACCAGAATCGGTACGCTGTCTGCGGCTTGGACTTCGGCGATCACTGCCTTGGCCGCCGCCGCCCAATCTGCCGCAGAACAAGCCTTGGCTCCGTCCCATGTGCCGAACAGGCGGTGTTCGATTCCGGCCATTTCGCTCAGCAAGGGCCGCGCGCTGAGCACAGCGAGATCGGCATAGACCTGGGCGCTGTCAGCATTGATGATCACAGCCTCTCGACCGCGCGCACGCAAGGCCATAGCCAGTTGCAGTGCGAGATCGCTCTTGCCGCTCGCCGTCGGCCCTGCAATGAGCGCCAGCGGCGGCGTGCTCGCGTAAACCAAGGATTGCTCTGTGCTCATTGCCCGGTTGATAGCAGATGCTGCGTTGCTTTCGGCAAATTCTGCATCGGCATTGGCAGAACTGACCGGACAAGGGATCGCCGCATCGATGGCGCCGATCAATGGCGGGGGGGGCCTGCAATTCGCTGCTGACGCTGCCGATGCAGTCGCCATGCGCGCGGTACTGGATGCCAGGTTCATACCGTCAGATTTGCTGATCGCCGATCACGCACCGCGCATTCCGGGCGTCTTTGTATCCGACATGGATTCGACGATGATCATGGCGGAATGCATCGACGAACTGGCCGATTTTGCCGGGATCAAGGCTCAGATCGCCGCGATTACGGAGCGCGCCATGCTGGGAGAGCTCGATTTCGAGGCAGCGCTGCGCGAGCGGGTGCGACTGTTGGCAGGGCTGGAGGAAAGCGCCATCGCCGAATGCCTCGCCACCCGAATTGCGATGATGCCGGGGGCGAAAGTGCTGGTCGAGACACTCAAGGCCAAGGGCTGCCGCGCTGTGCTGGTTACTGGCGGATTTCACCAGTTCGCCGATCCGGTCGCCGAGGAGCTGGGCTTCGAGCGTGTCGTTGCCAATCGCCTCGAGGTGGTGGATGGCAAGCTGACGGGCGGGCTTGTCGGGCCGATCACCGACAGTTCGGTGAAGCGGGCCGTGCTGCTGGAAGAGGCCGCAATTCTCGGTCCCCTGACGACAACGCTCGCAACCGGTGACGGGGCCAACGACATTCCGATGCTGGAGGCCGCCACCTATGGCGTCGCCTTCGCCGCCAAGCCTAAGGCGCGCGCCGCCGCCGATGGCTGGATCGATCGGGGCAACCTTACCGGGGTGCTCGAATTGCTCGGCATTCCGGCTGGCGAATGGGTCTGGGAATAGCTCCAAGCATCTGAAATAAATGAAACAGCGTTGACAGTTTGCTAACCAGAAACTGCAATAGGCCAGCCATGGATTTGGCAACCTTTCGCAGTTTTGAGCTGGAAGTGCCGCCCGCCGATGCGTGGCAGGACTCTTTGGGCCATGCAGTGCCGTCCGACGCCACACTGCAGACGATGCTGGCGCGATTTCTCATTGCTCAGGAATGCCGAGAAGACATTCCGTTGATGCACCCCGACCGGCGGCCGATGCGAATGGACTGGCGCCGCGCGTTGAGACATTTCCGGGTGCTGGAAAGCGACAAGGAACGCACCCGTGAAGCCTTCCATGTCTTCGAAGCACTGCCTTGGGTCGGTATGGCGGATGCCGCCTGCAGGTTCCTTGCCAACGAACAGGGCAAGGCGATCTACGCCAGCGAGCCGTTTCTGCCCGCAATTCTCGACGATCATCCGACGCTTCGTCGGCTGCCAAAGGGTAGCCTCGCGCATGCCTATTGCGACCATATGGAGCATGAAGAACTGTCTGCGGCAGGACTGATCGCGGAATACGAGGAATGGCGCGGCGACCGGGAGCGACTGGACGACAAGGTCGAATGGTATGCCGACCGGCTGCGCGACACGCACGATCTTCTCCATGTGCTATCAGGCTTTGGCCGCGACGCGCTGGGCGAGCAATGCGTTCTGGCCATGGTTTTCAAGCAGCGTCCCAGCATCGGGCACCTGTTCATTGGCTACGCTGGCGCGGTGCTGACGCGGCTGGAATCGCACTGGAAAGTGCCAGTGCTGCGCTCCGTGTTCGAGGCAAGGCAAATCGGCAAGGCCTGCCTGCCGATTGCGGAACAGCCTATCAACGAATTGCTGGCGATGCCGCTGGAAGCTGTACGCAAACGACTGAACATGCGCCCGGCTCGCTATTACCACGAGGCCCATCGCATCTGGCGCGAAGCAGGCACCGACCCCAGGATGGTGCTGATGAAGGCGGCGGGCTGAGGGATTTCAGGGCTGGTAGGCTATGCCGAGGCGCTTGGCTTGGGTGTGGAGGCGTCTGTCGCGTGTCCAAAGCTTTCCGCCCGGAGTTATCAATGCCGACGCCAAAAGGTGGGCATCGGTATAACCAATCCCAGTGGCAATCAGCTTTTCCTCATCGATGAGGAAAAGCACATGGCCTTCTTTGGCTATATTCGGCACTGGCAGGCGCATGAACCGCGCCAGCACATTTTCACGATTGCGGATGCTGCCTAAGGAAATTTCGCCGAGAGCATGGGGGTGCATCAGGGCATGGTCACGCAACAGCAGTGAATTCAGCTGCGGCTCGCCAGTATGGATGTGATCAATCCATATCGACGAATCGACCACGATCATTTTGCAGATGGCCTTCGCCGCTCCGGGATCCAGGCTTCCGGGTCACTTCCGCCCAAGGCGATAATTGCTCGGGCATTCTCACGAGCGATCAATGCGCGCAAACCTTCATGAAGGAGTTTCGTGCGCTCCTTCTCACCGGTTGCGGCGCTTGCCTGTTCGATGAGGTGATCATCAAGTGTAACAGTTGTGCGCATGCATCATAGATAGCATCATTTGATGCGCAAAGCAATGTCGGCTAGGCTTCTATAGCCAGGGAAGGCGTCAGGCTTTGCCTTTGGCCTTATGATCACGGATCAACCCATCGAGCGCCGCGATGCGGATGCGCTCGGGTGTATCTTTGGCCAGCCCCTTGAGGCGGCAGGTTGCCCACAGGCTTTTGCGTTCGCTCTCGAGCGCCTTGAGGTAAAGATCGGCCATCAGCTTTCCATCCAGTCGCGGAAGAAGCTGTCACTGGCTTCGCGCAGGGCGGTGAGGGGGATGCCGAAACCCGGACCGGTCAATGCTGCTCCTCCAGTAGTTCCTATCCGGGTCATCGGTATGCCTGCCGCCTGTATCCTGCCGGCAACCGCACTTGTTACGACATAGCGAGCCTGATCTTCACCGAAAGCGGTGAATTGGTCGCCAATCTGTTCGAGCGAGGCGCCTATGCCGCCAGCTAGGGCCATTTCTGCCAGTGCAACCAGCAGGCCGCCGTCCGAAACATCGTGAACTGCGCTGACGTTGCCTTCCGAAATGAGCTTGCGAACGAACTCGGCGTTGCGGCGCTCAATGGCCAGATCGACGCCCGGTGCCTCGCCGCATTCTCCGCCATGGAGTTCGCGCAGCCACAAGGACTGGCCGAGGTGCCCGTTGTTTTGACCGATGACGAAAATGGCCTCACCCTCAGACTTGAAACCGATCGTCACCATTTTGGCATGGTCCTGCATCAGGCCTACCCCGCCAATCGCCGGAGTCGGCAAGATCGCAGAGCCTCCCCCTGTCGCCTTGCTCTCGTTATAAAGCGACACATTCCCGCTCACGATCGGGAAATCCAGCGCGCGGCAGGCATCGCCCATACCCTCCAGACACCCGACAATCTGCGCCATAATCTCGGGCCGCTGCGGGTTGCCGAAGTTGAGGCAGTTGGTGATGGCGAGCGGGGTTGCGCCGACTGCGCACAGATTGCGGTAACATTCCGCCACCGCCTGTTTGCCGCCCTCATAGGGGTCAGCATAGCAATAGCGCGGGGTGCAGTCGGTGCTCATGGCGAGCGCCTTCTTGCTGCCGTGGATGCGGACAACTGCCGCGTCGCCGCCCGATTTCTGCATAGTGTCCGCGCCCACCTGGCTGTCGTATTGTTCCCATATCCAGCGGCGGCTGGCCAGATCAGGGCAGGCCATCAGCTTGAGCAAGTCCGCGCCGATGTCGGTCGACTCGGGAATGTCGCCGAGCGGCGCGACGTTGGCCCAGACCTTGTATTCCGCAAGGCTTAGCGCCGGGCGGTCATAGAGCGGGGCGTCTTCGGCCAATGGTCCTAGCGGAATGTCGCAAACCGTTTCGCCGCGCCAGGTTAGCACCATGTGGCCGGTGTCAGTGACCTCGCCGATCACCGCGAAATCCAGTTCCCATTTCTTGAAGATCGCCTCGGCCATGGCCTCCTTGCCGGGCTTCAAGACCATGAGCATGCGCTCTTGGCTTTCGCTCAGCATCATCTCGTAGGGTGTCATGCCCTCCTCGCGGCACGGCACCTTGTCCATGTCGAGAATGATTCCGGCCTTGCCGTTGGTCGCCATTTCAACGCTGGACGAGGTCAGCCCTGCCGCGCCCATGTCCTGGATCGCAACAATGGCATCGGTCGCCATCAGCTCAAGGCAGGCCTCGATCAGCAGCTTCTCTACGAACGGATCGCCGACTTGCACGGTCGGGCGTTTCTCATCAATGTCATCGCCGAAATCGGCGCTGGCCATGGTCGCGCCGTGGATGCCGTCGCGCCCGGTCTTGGATCCGACATAGACGATCGGATTGCCCAGACCCGTCGCGGCCGAATAGAAGATCTTGTCCTGATCGGCCACGCCGACAGTCATTGCGTTGACGAGGATGTTGCCGTCATAGGCCTTGTCGAAGTTGGTCTCGCCGCCGACGGTCGGCACGCCGACACAATTGCCATAGCCGCCAATCCCGGCGACCACGCCTTGCACCAGATGCTTCATTTTGGGGTGATCGGGCCGCCCGAAGCGCAGCGCGTTGAGGTTGGCAATCGGCCGCGCGCCCATGGTAAAGACATCGCGCAGGATGCCGCCGACACCGGTCGCTGCGCCCTGATAGGGTTCGATGTAGGAGGGGTGGTTGTGCGATTCCATCTTGAAGATCGCCGCCTGATTGTCGCCGATGTCGATCACGCCGGCATTCTCACCCGGCCCGCAGATCACCCAGGGCGCTTCGGTGGGGAGCTTCTTCAAGTGAATGCGCGAGCTCTTGTAGGAACAATGCTCAGACCACATCACTGAAAAGATGCCAAGCTCCACCATGTTGGGCTCGCGGCCCAGCGCAGCGAGCACGCGGGCATATTCCTCCTCGGAAAGACCATGGGCGGCGACGACGTCGGGGGTGATGGGGTTCGGAGAGACTGACATTGGAGGCCCTTAGCGGCGTAGCGAGGGCGATGCTAGCCACCGGAACGCTTGACCGGTGGACGCTGCGCCGTCATTGCATGACCATGGCCGAAATTGCCCCCGAAGTCGCGTCGCTAAGCTTTGAAGACGCCCTGCGCGCGCTCGAAGAAGTCGTGCGCAAGCTGGAAAGCGGCGAAGTTCCGCTCGACGATTCGATTGCGCTGTATGAGCGCGGTGAGGCGTTGCGAGGGCATTGTCAGGCGCGGCTCGATGCGGCGCAGGCGCGAATCGACAGGATTGTTGCTGGGCCGGATGGCGCGGCTGCGGGCACTCGTCCATTCGACGATCAGGACCGCTGAGCGTGACATCCGAACGGCGCATCCAGGGACTGCTGACCGAAAGTCTGGCGCGAATCCAGCGCGAGATCGATGGCAAGTTCGATGCCCTGCTGCCGATGCCCGCCGATCCGCGATCGCGGCTGGTCGAAGCTATGCGTTATGCCGCGATTGGCGGCGGCAAGCGGCTTCGGCCCTTGTTGGTTGCTGCGACAGCCGAAATGTTCCGGGTGGACCGGGATGCCGCGCTGCGGGCTGGGGCCGCGGTCGAAGCGATACACGTATATTCGCTGATCCACGATGACCTGCCGTGCATGGACAATGATGACATGCGCCACGGAAAGCCGACCCTCCACCGCGCCTTCGATGAAGCGACAGCTGTGCTGGCGGGCGATGCCCTGCACGATCTTGCTTTCGAAGTGCTTGCGGATCCTGCCACCTCGGGCGATCCCTTCACTCGCATCGAATTGGTCGGAGCCTTGGCCACCGCCAGCGGGGCGCAGGGCATGGCCGGTGGGCAAATGATGGACATGGTAGCCGAGGGCGAGAGCTTCGATCTTTCCACCGTTACCAGGCTGCAGCAGCTCAAGACCGGTGCACTGCTCGGTGCATCGGTAGAAATGGGGGCGATACTCGGCAAGATAGCGCCAGAAGGCCGCACCCATTTGCGCGGCTATGCCCGCGACATCGGTCTCGCCTTCCAGATCGCCGACGATCTGCTGGATCATGAAGGCGACGAGGCGGCGGCGGGCAAGGCGCTGCGCAAGGATGCCGTGGCAGGCAAGGAAACCTTTGTTTCGCTGCTCGGGCCCGAGCGCGCCAAAGCACAGGCCAGCGCGCTGGTCGACCAGGCGATTGCGCACCTCACCCAGCATGGCAAGGAAGCCGACTTGTTGCGCGACGTTGCTCGCTACATTGTCGAAAGGAGTCACTGATGGCCCTGAGAGTTGGCGTTTATCCAGGGACGTTCGATCCGATCACGCTGGGCCACATGGATATCATCGCGCGCGGGGCCAAGCTGGTTGACGAGTTGATTATCGGGGTGACCACCAATATCGCCAAGTCACCGATGTTCTCGGATGACGAACGGATCGAGATGGTCGAGCGTGAGGTTGCCGGGATTGGCAATGCCAAGATCCGGGTGGTCGGTTTCAACTCGCTGCTGATGGATTTCGCGGACGCAATGGGTGCCTCGGTGGTCATCCGGGGCATTCGCGGGGTGACGGACTTCGAATACGAATATCAGCTCACCGGCATGAATCGTCAACTGAACGACCGGGTCGAAACCGTGTTCCTGATGGCCGACGTTGCGCTGCAGCCGATCGCTTCGCGCCTGGTCAAGGAAATAGCGCAATATGGCGGCGAAATTGCGAGGTTCGTCAGCCCGACCGTCCGTGGCGAAGTTATGGAGCGGGTGGCCAAATCCGGGCGACAGGGCGATAATTAGGTTCCCGTGGCTGCGCTCGTTCATTGCCATGACAGCAGGGTGGCGGTATGCGCCGCCTCGTTGATAGAGCATAACGCTCTGCCGCTCACGGCCGCTGGTTGAGAGAGAATGATGATCGCTTCACGTATTGCATTGTTTTTGCTTGGCCTTTCACTTGCGGTAAGTCCGGCAATGGCCAAAAAGGCGCCGCCCCCGCTGGCGCCAGTCTCAATCTTGCCAACGGTAGTAAACCCCGATCCTACCGTTGCGCCGGAGAATGTGGTCTATCTCGATCTGTCGAACGGCGGCCGGGTGACTCTGCGGTTAATGCCCGAGTGGGCACCTAACCATGTCGAGCGGATCAAGACCTTGGTCAAACAAAGCTTTTACAATGGCGTTATATTTCACCGGGTGATTGATGGCTTCATGGCGCAGACCGGCGATCCAACGGGGACTGGCGGCGGCGGCTCAAAGCTTCCGGACCTCAAGGCCGAATTCAATCCGATGCCGCATCTGCGCGGCACCCTGTCAATGGCACGGACTGATTCTCCCGACAGCGCCAACAGCCAGTTCTTTATCGTATTCTATCCGCGCTTCGCGCTTGACCGGAAATATACCGTATTCGGCCGGGTGATCGGCGGCATGGGTGTAGTCGATACCATCGAGCGCGGCGAGCCGCCCGAGCATCCGACAAAGATCATCCAGGCCTCTATGGCGACAGACAATCTGCCCCGTCCGGTGCTCGCGCCGCCCGCAGTGATGCCGACTGCGGTTACGGCCGATCAATTGAGCAATTCGAAGTCGAACTAGGCAGGCAGCGCGGCTGAGCTTGTCGCGGCTAGTCCAAGATCATGCGCGTTGACCTTTTCGATTTCGAGCTTCCCCCCGAGCGCATAGCACTGCGTCCAATCCGCCCGCGCGACGCCGCGCGGATGCTGGTGGTCGACGGCCACAATCCATCAACGGACCGCCATGTGAGCGATCTGCCCAACTTGCTGCGCAAGGGGGATGTGCTGGTGTTCAATGACACTCGCGTCATTCCAGCGCAGCTTGAGGGTCGGCGGGGCGAAGCGCGGATCGGCGCGACATTGCATAAGCGGCTTGACCTGCGCCGTTGGCAGGTCTTCGTCCGCAACAGCAAGCGGCTGCGCGAAGGCGACATGATCGCTTTCCCAGCCGATGTTTCTGCCCTGGCCGAAGCGCGCAGTGACGACGGTAGCTGGACCCTGGCCTTCGCGGGCGAGGAACCGGTCGAGGTGTTGCTCGAGCGGGCCGGGACCATGCCATTGCCGCCCTATATCGCCGGCAAGCGCCCGACGGACGAAGCTGACCGCAGCGACTACCAGACCATGTTTGCGAAGGAAAAAGGCGCTGTTGCTGCGCCGACGGCTGCCTTGCACTTCACTCCTGATCTGATGGCCGCCGTGCAGGAAGCACAAATCGCCCACGAAACCCTCACGCTGCACGTTGGCGCGGGAACCTTTCTGCCGGTCAAGACAGGCGATACCACCGCGCATGTCATGCATGCCGAGTGGGGCCGGATCGATGAGGCAACGGCAACGCGCCTCAATTTGGCGCGCGCCGCAGGGGGCCGGGTGATTGCCGTCGGCACGACAAGCTTGCGGCTGCTGGAAAGTGCAACCGGAGAGGATGGCATTGTGCGACCGTTCGAGGGCGACACCGCAATCTTCATCACCCCCGGCTATTGCTTTCGCGCCATCGACGGCCTGCTGACCAATTTCCACCTGCCCAAATCTACGCTGTTCATGCTGGTCTCGGCGCTGATGGGGCTGGAGCGCATGCAGTCGGCCTATGCCCATGCCATTGCAGCGGAATACAGGTTCTATTCGTATGGCGATGCGAGCTTGCTGTTGCCGCCGGATAGAATTACCGCCGCCGGGTAAACCTCGCCAGAAAGGCGCTGGCGATGATCAAGAACCGGCCGAACAGGGTTGGCTGCGCCAGAAAGCCTGCAGGTCGCACGATTGCCTTGGCGTGGCGCGATTCGGGCGCTGGCATCGCAACATTTTCCATGACCGGATCGGGCTCGGCCGACCGGCTTTCGGTAGGCTCTTTCTCCGCTTCGAGCGGAGCAAAAGCAGGCGCCGTGTCGATGGTCGGATTACTGGCGGCGATGAGCTCGCGCAGCCGCTGTTCGATGTCGGATTCGAGCAGGGAAAATCCAGGCTGGACCAGTGGTCCGTTGCGGGGCGTGGGCAGGGCGGGTTCGACCGGCTCGGCCAACTCGCGCGGTGGCTCGCTGATTTGCTCGATGATTGGAGGCGGGCCGGGCTCGGCGGACTCAACCTGTTCGGTCAGATCGCTGCGCGGCTCGACGGCCTGCTCGTGCGATTGCTCGCTTGGCGCAGACGGCGAAGAAGACGGCATGGGTGCGGTCAGGCCGAAGATTTCATTGAGGTCGCGTGGATGTTTTGCCGGTTTCTGCGCGAGCAGCGGCCCGCTCATCGGAGGCAGCGCAAATGGATCGACTGGCTCTGGCTCAGCCGCGATGGGCATTGAGTCATTCACGGTCTCAACGTCATCGTCGTGGCCGAGGCTGCGCAGCTTGGCGACGCGGCTATCGAGTTCGTCCTGGCTCTCATTGAGCACCAGCACAGCGCGTTTCTTGGCGCGAGGAATTCCGGTCAACAGCAGGCTGCTGTAGCGAGGGGCCGGAGCGCTATGTCCGGCCTCGACAACCACCTCTTCTTCGATGGCCTCTTCTGCCTCTTCGAGCGCTTCGGCGACCTTCCGTGCCTCTTCCGGCATGCCCACGACCGGCGCATCGAAATAGGGATAGATGCCGCTGCTCCCTGACATTACGCACAGCGGACGGGGCAATCCTGCCCGCGTGATCTGCTGTGCAACTGTCTGGACCAGCAGCACCGAGAGCAGGCAGGCACCAAGCGAGCCCGCGCGTATACCCTCATCATCGGGCTCTTCCATTGCAAGCAGCTCGGCTTCAAGCAATGCCAAGGCTCCGTGCAAATCGTCGATACCTTCAAGCGTGAGGACAGGTTCAGTCGCCTCGCAATCGCCGCTCCAGGTGCAGCCGTAGAATGAGTAGCCGTCGAGCAAATCTTCGCGCGCGCTTTGCGAGAATGGATAGGCGTTGTCGGTGTAATAGCTGGTTTCGATATGCGGCCTGAGGCACCCTTGTGCGTCGGGCGCCGGTGCATGCTCGCCGGGCCAGCCGAAGGCGATCGAAATGGCTGTTATCGGGCGTCCCGGCTTGTCGTGACGAGCAACGGCGTCGCCCAAAGCTTCCCAGCCGCTAAGGATGAGGTCCGCGGCACTTACAGTCAGGAAGCGTTCCGGCAGGATGCCACCGGGTCTTGCGTAAGGTGCAAGCAACCGGCGCAACCGCTCAACGGCCGCGCCGGGGCTGGCTTCGCGCAATCTGTTTTCGATTGAACGGCGAAAGTCTTCTTCGTTCAATCCGTCTAAGACGATTGTGGTCACACGCGTTTCCCGGGCCCTGCGT
>JBDSSP010000112.1:0-9875 GCA_039928735.1 Novosphingobium sp.
GGTCGATCCGCGCAAGTTCGCGCAAGGCCTGGCGCGCCGAGGCTAGCCGGCGGCGATCGAGCCCATCGGTGAACAATTGCGAAAGCGCCCCGGCATCGGCTTTCTTGCCGCGATAGAGCGCGGAGAGCGGATCGAGCTGCTCCTCGCGTGCGGAATCCTCTGCGAACACGCGGGAAAGCCGCAGGTCCTCAGGCGAATCGACCGAGCTGGCTGGGCTGGCCTGCACACTGGCAGCAATCGGCAGAACGGCCAGCGCTGCAGCCAGTGCAAGCCCCACCAGTCTCGATCGCCCTGAGCGCGCCGCACCAGTCATGACCAACGCCGGACCCGAAACCATTTGGTAATGACATATTTGACGCCGCGCACCACCGGCATTCCGGCGTGCAGCACTTCGGGGTTCACTGTGCCATCGGGCCGGGCATTGTTCCACATCAGCAGGCTGCCGGCCTGCGGCGGAAAGCTGATACCGAGCCGGGAAAAGTTGGTCGCGCCGCCCTCCTCGGGCTCACTCAGCCATGCCATCGCCGTCCAGCTGCGCTGCCCGCCGACCATGGTTTCCTTTTGCCAATAGGCTGCAGAAGTGTCGAACCAGTCATAGTGCCCCTGGAACTCCTGGCCGGGCATATAGCGCTGTCCCTGGAAGGTTTCACCCCAGCTTTGCTCGATCCCCATCAGGTCGCTGATCCGCCGCTCGATCATCCGCACAAAGCTGCTTTGAGGATCGACATCGCCCGAATAGGAGCTGCGATAGCTCGCGCCTTTCGGACCATCGAAAACCGACGAAGGACGGGCAACCTTATCGATCATGCCGATCAGCTGGCTGCATTCCGCCTGGCTCAGAAAATCCGCCAGCGCGAAGATATCGGCCTTGTCGCAAGGCACATGATAGACCCCGGAGTCCGCTGCCAGCCGTGCCCGCACCTTGCGGCCGATGCTGGCCAGCGCGGCCTTATCGACGTTGGGAGCAGGTTTGGGATTGGCACTGATCATGATTCTGCGCTGACTATCGCAAGTCCCGCCGGGAGCAAGCCAAAAGCCGACTTGTGCAGCAATTGAGACGAACTTGTCCGTGCGCACCAAAAAGCCCCCGCGACAGGTCGCGGGGGCTCAGGCGCCGGGTCCACTCTCCGGCTGGATCTTCCGGTGCTACCAGAAGAAATCGTAGATCACGTCGACCACTTCGCCGCTGTAGCTATCGACCAGAACGGCATCGTCGTAATAGCGTATCCAGCGATAGGGGCCGTCAGCCTCCGGCAGGCGGTATGACCACGGATCGTTGATCCAGTAGTTGCTGCCATAGAACAGCGAGTCGAGATACAGACCGATGCTCAGGCGACTGTAGTTATAGTTGCGGTAAGGCGAATAATAGCGGCCCAGCCGATAGATATCGCGGTTTGAGCTGCGATAGCTCTGCCAGTTGTAGCGGTTGTCGCGCCGCCAATCGCGGTTCCAGTCGCGGCCACCGTTGTTGTTGCCCCAGCGGTAGTTACCCGAGCTGCGGTTTCCATTCCACGCGTTGTTGCCGCTCCAGTTCCTATTGCCGTTCCAGCTACTGTCGTTGTTTTGGCGATTGTGGTTATCTCGCCACGCATCGCGCCCGGCCTCGCGGTTTCCGCCGGACCAAGTGCCACCAGCCTGGCCGCCATTCGATCCGCGGCTCCGCCAATCGTTGCCGGCAGCCTGGCCACCTTGCCAGCTACGGTTGCCTTGCCACGAGCCGGAACTCCGGTTGCCCCAGCGGTTTTGATCGGGCGTTGCCTGCACGACTGGCGCAGATTGCTGTGGCGCGGACTGTTGCTGTGGCGCGGACTGGGCACGCATGCCGCGTCCGCCCCAACCGCCCGATTGGCCCCAACCGCCCGATTGGCCCCAACCGCCCGAATGGCCGGTGTCAGCGCCGCGACCGCGCCATTCGCCGCCCGCACCGCCGTTCCAGCGCGATTGCGCGGGCGGTGCCTGCTGGACCTGGGGAGCAGCCTGCGGTGCTGCAACTTCCGGTGCTGCCTGAGCCCGGCCATTGCCGCCGCCGTTTCCGCGCCAGTTTCCGCCACCGCCATTGCCGCCACCGCCTTCGTTACCGCGCCAACCGCCGCCGCCATTGCCGCCGTCGCCATGTCGGCCGCCCCGGCCGCGGCCGTCGGCCTGAGCGAGAACAACCGTTTCCGCAGGAGCCTGCACATCCGCCGATGCTTCTCGGGCTTGCCGGCCCTGATGAGTGAAAGTTTCTTGAGCCTGTGCCGACACCGCCAGCATTGTCAGACCAGCCGCGAGAGCCGCCAGTCCAGTCGATTTCAAAAGAGCACTACCGGCCATTGCCGTTCTCCAACCACCGCGCCGCACCATCGGCGGCGACCATGGCCAGGGGTTTATCCGAGTCGCGCTGTCACGAGGCTGAATGGTGCGTTAGGGCTTCTGTTCATGTTCGACGCATGTTTTCTGACATGCCGGGAATGACCGTCGACTGTTCAAATCCCCACCGCCTTGCGCAAAGTCGCATTGATCCGCGATTGCCAGCCAGCCCCGCCAGCGCGAAACCGCTCAATCAAATCAGCGTCCAGCCGCAAGGTCACCTGCTTCTTGGGTTCGTCGCGCTCGGGCGGGCGACCGACCGGCATCGGGATGGTGTAGGCGGGAACCGCCTTCATTCCGTCCTTGGTCAGCACACCGGTTGCGGGGCGGATGATTTTGTCACCGATGGAGAACTGCCCCATCTTAACCATTTCGTCGGTCAGTTCTGGGGCGTCGTCTTCGATCATCCACTTACGGATTAAATCTTCCTCGCTCTCGCTCATTGCACTTCCTCATCGAAATGACGCGAATTCCGTTTGGTATTTCGGTCCAAACCACCTGAATCAGCCTGCCATTTAGCAAACCATAAGTCTGCATTCGTGGCTCGGGATAGTCCCACCGAACATCGCCATGCGTGATGAACGGCCCTTGAAAAACCTGCGGCGCATCGAGAAAATCAAGTCCGCGATCCGCGAACGTTGCTTCTCGCTTTGTCGGATCGAACTCGATTTTCACATGCCAACCTATTATGTAGTTACAAAACGTGATTCTGTCAAGCTCACCTTGTCAGCTTCTTATACGCCAGCCTCGTCGGCCGATCCGCCGCATCGCCCAATCTCCGCCGCTTGTCCTCCTCATAAGCCTCGAAATTCCCCTCGAACCATTCGACATGGCTGTTGCCTTCGAACGCCAGAATATGCGTCGCCAGCCGGTCGAGGAAGAAACGGTCATGCGAAATCACAACCGCGCAGCCGGCGAAATTCTCGATGGCATCTTCCAGCGCGCGCAGCGTTTCCACATCGAGGTCATTGGTAGGTTCGTCCAGCAGCAGCACATTGCCGCCAGTCTTGAGCATTTTTGCAATATGGACGCGGTTGCGTTCGCCGCCTGACAGTTTGCCGACGTTCTTCTGCTGGTCCTGCCCCCTGAAGTTGAACGCGCCGACATAGGCCCGGGTCGACATTTCTTGCTTGTTGACTGTCATGTAATCGAGCCCGTCGGAGATTTCCTCCCAAACGTTTTTCTTCGCATCGAGGTGATCGCGGCTCTGGTCGACATAACCCAACCGCACAGTCGAGCCGATGGTGATCTCGCCTGAATCGGGCTGCTCTTGCCCGGTAATCATCTTGAACAGGGTCGATTTGCCCGCGCCGTTCGGCCCGATGATGCCGACGATCCCACCGGGTGGCAGCAGGAAGCTCAAATCCTCGAACAGCAGCTTGTCCCCAAACGCCTTGCTCAGCCCCTTGGCCTCGATCACCTGGCTGCCCAGCCGCTCGGGCACCTGGATAATGATCTGCGCCTTGTTGATCACTCGGCTTTCGCTCGCCGCAACCAGCTGGTCAAAGGCCTTGATGCGCGCCTTGCTCTTGGTCTGGCGGCCCTTGGTGCCCGCTCTGATCCACTCCAGCTCGTCCTTGATCGCCTTCTGCTTGCCCTCGTCCTCGCGGCTTTCCTGATCGAGCCGCTTGGCCTTGGCCTCCAGATAGGTCGTGTAGTTGCCTTCGTAGGGGAAGTATTTTCCGCGATCCAGCTCGAGGATCCAGCCGACGACATTGTCGAGGAAATAGCGATCGTGGGTGATCATCAGCACCGCGCCGGCATATTCCTTGAGGTGTTTTCCAGCCATTCGACCGATTCGGCGTCGAGGTGATTGGTTGGCTCGTCCAGCAGCAGAATGCCCGGCTTCTGGATCAGCAGCCGGGTCAGCGCGATGCGGCGCTTTTCACCGCCGGAGAGGTTTTCGACCGACCAGTCGCCCGGCGGGCAGCGCAGGGCTTCCATCGCGATCTCGAGCTGGTTGTCGAGCGTCCAGCCATCGACCGCGTCGATCTTTTCCTGCAGCTCGCCCATCTCGGTGCCGAGTGCGTCGAAGTCGGCGCCGTCCTCGCCCATCTCCATGCCGATCTGGTTAAACCGCTCGACCATGTCGGCGATCTCGCGCGCGCCGTCCTTGACGTTTTCGAGTACAGTCTTAGTCTCGTCGAGCTGGGGCTCCTGCGGCAGGTAGCCGACAGTGATATATTCGCCCGGCCAGGCCTCGCCGGTATATTCAGTGTCGATCCCGGCCATGATCTTCATCAAAGTCGATTTGCCCGCGCCGTTGGGTCCGACGATGCCGATCTTGGCGTCCTGGTAGAATTGCAGGCTGATATTGTTGAGCACCGGCTTGGGAGCGCCGGGGAAGGTCTTGGTCATGCCTTTCATGACGTAGGCGTATTGCGCGGCCACGGGAGTTCCTTAAGCGTACGGGCCCCCTGGGGGATGGGCCTCTGAATGAGCGGATGTGGAATTTGAGCCGCCTCTACAGGCGCGGCGGGATCGCTGCAAGCCGTCCGGCGGGCCGCAACAGCCATCCGGCGCGGCGCCGCCGCGTCCCATCCATTTCGCAATCCAAGCAGTCCGGCAATTACTTGCGCATTGTGCTTTCGATCGACCCGATGCCGTCAATCGTCACTTTCATGACGTCGCCCGGCATCACCGATTTCGCGTCGAAACCGGGAGGTGCTCCCATTGAGATCAGGTCGCCGGGATTGAGCGTGACGACCTTGCTGACCCATTCGACAACCTCAAAGACATCCCATGCGAGCAGGCTGGAATTGATCGAGAGGAATTCCTCGTCATTGATCGCGGCCCGAATGGTGGCGTTTTTCGGATCGACGTCGGTCGAAATGACGGGCCCGACGGTGCCGAAGCCATCGAACATCTTGCCCCAGATATGCGGGAAGGTGGTGACGATCCTGGATTCGAACACAGTGGTATCGTTGACGCAGGTGTAACCGAAAATGTAGTCCTTGGCGTCCTTCGCCGAGACATTCTTGCAGGTCTTGCAGATCACCGTCGCAATCTCCGGCTCCATGTAAACCGTCTTGGCGACTTCGGGATAGTCCATTGAATCGCCGTTGCTGATCAGCGAGCTGTAGGGCTTTATGAAGATGCCCGGGCCATCGCGGTCGCCAATCGCCCAGCCGCCGAACAGCGCCACGATCTGGTTGGTCGCATCAAGTGGGAAAAGCGTTTTCAAGCCAGCGACCGGGCCAATCACCGCGCCCTTTTGCGGATTGGCACTGAACCGGTCCCCCTCCAGCACATAAGCGGTGTCGCCATCGAAGATCGACCAGGTTGAGCGGCCCCCATAAATTACACGCGCGATTTTCATTGCAGCCTCTCGAAATTCCACATTGTTGTTTGCGGCGACATTAGGGACGAAGCCTGTGCGCCGCCACGGCTTTCTTGAGGGGGAGCAACGGGCACTGGACACCCATTCACATTCGTAGTCATAATGCCCATTCAGCGGGGGCAGGGGTATCAATGACAATGACCGGTGACGATATGCGACAGCTTACAGATGAGTTGTGTGCGGTGCTGATTGCACAAGGCAGGACTGCCGGCGAGGCCGATGAGATCGTCATGGTTGCGACCGAGGCCGCGCGCGAATCGATCCAGCGACTGGTCGAAGTTGTCGGCAGGGCGCCAGAAGGCCACCGCGACGTCGCCCTTGTCCTGGGGCTGAACATCATGGAGCGGCTGGCGCTATCGGGCTATGATCTCGGGCGGAAGGTACAGGCGTGATCGCGCTGGGCTGAGTCATAGTTTTTTTGGGAAGACGTCCCTTGGACATCTTCTTTTTTGCAAAAAACTTGGTCGGGGAGAGAGGATTCGAACCTCCGACCCTCTGGTCCCAAACCAGATGCGCTACCAGGCTGCGCTACTCCCCGACCGGGGTTTTGCTGTTTCGGCGATTGCCGCGACAGCGGTCGCCATAACAGCGCCTGCCGAAACAGCAATGGCCGAAACAGCGATGGCCAACTTTGCGATGGCCAACTTTGCGATGGTGGGCCCGGCAGGACTCGAACCCGCGACCTAGCCGTTATGAGCGGCCAGCTCTAACCAACTGAGCTACAGGCCCGCACCGCTTGACGACGCCCGCGCGTTAGCTTGGGCCGGGCCGCTAGGCAAGTGCGACTGCATCCATGATCTCGCCAATCCCCGAAGGAGCGATGCCGCGCCGTGCCAGATGGGCGAAAATGGCGCGCCACCAATCATAGAAGGCGTCGAGATCGTCATGGTCGCGGACATAGGGCGTGTTGCCGACCATCAGTGATGGGCTGTGGAATGATAGCACCAGCACCGGCAATTCCATATCGGCCGCGACATCGATTGCGCGGATGGCCTCCTTGATGCTGACACCTTCCGGGGTCAGCGGTATGCGGTCAAGCAAGCGGGCATGCGCCAGCGCCCCGCGAAGTTGCGGAAGCCGCCACATCCGGGGATAGAGAAATGGTCCCAGCCTGCCGAGTACGCCCCAGTAGACCGTGGTCAGCGGCAATTCGATCAGGCCGGCCTCGCGGTCGAGCCAGTAGGGACGGAGCGGATGATGGCGATAATTCGGTCCGCCGTCCGCGCTATAGTCAAAACCACTGCGCACCGATGTATCGACAGTTATGCCGCCGTCGATCAGGATCTGCGCCGTATTGGCCCCGGCACCATAGCGCCCGCAACGGAATGAGCGCGGCACCGCGCCGAAGTTCTTTTCGATGGCATCGCGCAGTGCCATGAACTTGGCACGCTCCAATTGCGGTGGAAGGTTTCCGGCGTAGCTATTGAAACTGTTTACTTCTTCATCATGCGGGGGGTTGACCCAAGGGTGCAGCTGGACCCCGACTTCGGCGCGCCCTGCCGCGATTGGTTCGCACAGCGCATCCATTGCGCCTTGCGACGTGGCAATCGGATAGTCGATCAGATAGACCGGGGCGACGCCAAAGCTTTCACAGAACTGCTGGAACTTGCGGAGGGCAGGGACTGCGGCGATGCGGTGCTGGTGGCGGTCTAGCGGCGCGCGCCAGTCAAACTCTTCCTCGGCATCGACGGTGAGAACGAATTTCTGCCCAAACCCTTCGCGAAAGCGGACAAGGTCGGGTACGTCGGGCACTTCGTTGATGCGCAGGGCGGCCAACTTGGGCTTGCCTCCTTAAGTTACCGACCGTGTCCCCGCCCCCTCGCTATGGCCCGTGTCGGCCATGGTCAAGCCCGGCAGGCTGATTTCCAGCAGATTGCCCCGACGTTCCAGCTTTCCGCCGGCTGCCTTGGCTTCCGCAGCGGCCAGGCGAAGCGTGAAACCCGTGCCAAACATGCCTGCCGACAGGTTCCGTGATCCTCCGCCGGCTGTGGCATGCGTCAGCTCATCCGAACCCAGCGATGCCAGCTTGGCAGGCAGTTCCACCACCAGTTCAACCATGTCCCGGTGCTTTGCGCCATTGACCGCCAGGATTTCTCCGGGTGCAGACGAAGCCGCCAAGGTTGCCAGCAACCGCCAGACCAGGCGTTCGGCATCGGGCTGACCGAGTGCAATTTCGATGGCAGATTCGTCCGGCACATTGATTGAGAAACCGCTGCTCCGGGGGGCTGTGAAGGCCCGCAACTGGTCGACCGTTGCCACAATGATCGCCGCAAGATCGCAGCCGCCCGCCGCAAGCTCGATGCCGCCGCTTTCCAGCCGCGCGAGGCGATCAAGCTCTTCGAAGCCGGCCAGGATAAGCGCGGCATCTCCGGCAATCCCTGCGGCGAGCGCGCGGTATTCGTGCGGGGCAGGGCCGAACATCTGCTGCTGGATAACTTCGGCGAAACCCTGGATGGCGTTGACCGGAGTGCGCAGTTCGTGAAGCAACTGGCGCATCCGATCAGCCTCGCTGTCCACGGCCTGCACCAGCTGCTCGGCGTCGGCCACCTGCGGGCGGCGCATGCGGCCGATATGGCCGGTGTAACTGCCGCTTTGCGGATCGAAGCCGGGCGCCGCGTCGATCAGCCATCGCCCGGCAATCGCCGGGGCACCGGCGATTTCGAACGGCAGGGCCCGAATCGGCTGGCGGCGGCGCACTGCAGCGAAGAGTGCGCGCCGCGCGGCCGATTTTCCAGCCGTCTCGCGCGAGGTCAGCCGCAGCCCGACGGCCATGGGCGCCATGCCGGGATCGCTCCAGACAATGCAACCGTCGCAGTCGGTGGCAAAATCAAAGGCGCGGACCAGAACGAAGCTGTCGGCGCGGTGAAGTTCGCCGAACAGCGCTTCGACGTCTCCGGCCTGGCCTTCCAGCGGCCCGCGAGCCTTGCGGAAATCCTCGATCCGCTGGACGATCGCACCGATCCCGCTGGGCTTCGCCGGTTTCGCGGCGGCGGTGATATCGGCTTTGGCGCGCAGTGGCACCACGCTGGAATCCGCATCCCCATCCGCAGCCAGCGCATTCGAATCCGGCAATCCGGTTCGCGCCATGCCAAGCCGATCGAACAGCGCCTCGGCGCGCGGCCCAAGATCGCGGCGCTGGCGGACAAATCCCCGTGCTCCAGGCGGAAGCGCCGGTGCGAGGTCAATCCATTCGTCTTCGTTCAATTCCGCCTTGTCGATGGCTGCGGCGGCAACCGAGGCTTGGCCATTGGCCAGCATCGCGATGAGCCGCGGATTGCGCAACCGCATCCCTGGATCGCGCAACATTGCGGTCCGTTCGGGAGTGCTGATCATAGCGCCGATTTCGCCAAGCCGATCACAGGCGGCATCGATCTGCGGACCCTGCGCATCGACTGGCATCGTGCCGAGCAAATCGAGCAACTGGCGATAGATGATACGCGCGGTCGCCAGCCCGCTGGCGCGAGAGCGCAGCACAGTTGCAAGGCGATCATCGAAATACATTGTCGCTCCGTTGTGCCAGAAGCGTGACAAAGAGGTCCGGCACGTTCTCGTAACAGTTTGCATCGCATGCGGAAGCGACAGCTGGCGCGCGTTGCAAAGCGGGACAATTGCCCGCATAGATCATAACAGAGTCTGCGTCGGCGGTGCTCGCGCTGGGGGGCAATTACGGTGGATAAATCGCTCACGGAAAGGCACTGATGGCAAATCTCGATCAGATTGACCGGATGCTGCTCAGCACCTTGCAGGATGAGGGCCGGGTGACCAATGTCGAGCTGGCAACTCGGGTCGGCCTGACCGCGCCGCCGTGCCTGCGCCGAGTACGTGCGCTTGAGGATTCGGGCGTTATCCGGGGCTATCATGCCGAACTCGACGGCGCGAAGCTGGGCTTCGCGATCACGGTGTTTGCCATGGTCAGCCTCAAGAGCCAGGCCGAAGAAGCTCTGCGCCAGTTCGAGGATCACATGCGCGCGCTGCCCGAGGTGCGCGAATGTCACATGCTGAACGGCGAGATCGATTTCATCCTGAAGATCGTCAGCAAGGACCTGCAAAGCTTCCAGGAATTTCTCACCAGCAAGCTCACGCCGGCGCCCAATGTTGGCAGCGTCAAGACCTCGCTGACGATTCGCACGGCAAAGCAGTTGCCCGGCGTGCCGCTAGATTAGAGCGGCGGCCTCCAGGGCGAGCA